>NZ_JBTRXV010000161.1:0-4761 GCF_054608695.1 Thiomonas sp. | reverse complement strand
GGAACCCCTGGGCTATATCCCGCCGGCAGAAGCTGAGGCAAACTACTATCGGCAACTCGCCAGTCAGACCTCCATGGTGGTGGCCTGACTTAAACCAACCGGCCTCCACGAAAGCCGGGGCGGTTCAGTCCGTTGTGGACCGGGACATGCGTCTTCTTGTGCTTTGGGGGCATCCACCCCGCATCGGCCTCGGGGTCGTAGTGGTCCAGGATGCTGCGCGCGAGAGGGAGCGCTCCTTCGCGGCCATCCTTGGTCAGCTTGCCGAACATGCGGGCGGGACCGACATAGTTCGACGGCGCGGCCAGGTTGATGATGAAGGCCTTGGGGAAGAGGTCGGGGCCTTCCTTGGCCGTGGCGCCCTTGTGGTGGATGTAAATGTTGGCAAACGGCGTGGCCGTGTAGCCGACGTAGGCCTTGCGGGTGAAGGAGTGCAGCAGTTGCCGAATCAGGCTGTTTATGGTCTTGGGCTGGTGCTCTTCGTCGGGCGTGCCGTCATCGTTGAACACCTGTTCGCCCGTGTCCACCGAGGCGTTGTCCGCTTCGTCGTCGATCATCAGGAGCGGCAGCTTGGTGACGAGCTTTCGTCCGTCCCCCGAATCGGTCGCGTCGGCCACGCGCGTTTGAATCCATTTGAGGAGTTCGGTCAGCACGGTCTTTTGTTTCTTGACCACGAACAGCCATGGACGCTCTTCCGGCGAGATGCCATGGAAGTGCTTGGCGATGGCCTTGCTGAAATCGCCGTTCTCCGCCCGTGTCGTCGCCGAGTTGGTTTTGAGGTCCTCGCCAAACGCTGCCACGCCGATGGCGGCGCCCGCGTCGCGGTCGGCTGTCGTCTCGTAGCCAAGGAAGCCTTCTTCGAGGCGCATCTGCGTCTGCGAGCGTAGGTTGTTGTGCATGCCCGCCAGCACGATGATGATCTTGTAGCCGGCGTCGGCGGCCTTGTTGATCAAGCCGGTGTAGTTGCTGGTCTTGCCTGATTGCACATGCCCGACGACAAGCCCCCGCCGATCCCAGGGATCCGCCCGCAACGGGTCTTCAAGGAGGCCGAGGATGTCCTCGGTCGCTTCGTCCAGGCCATCGACGACCACGTCGGACAGCTTGGACTCCTGATAGTCGCGGTAGCGGCGCCAGTAATGCCAATCCTTTTTGCGAGCTGCGGTGAGCCAATCAAAGTGCCCCGTGTTGTCCTTGAGCGTGGTGGCCTTGCCCATGCGGTGGCTGAATCGCTGGATGAGGGTTGCGACCGCCTTGGCTTCGTCCAACGGGACGGGCGGATCGGTCGCGAACATCGCGGCGGCCAGTTTCACCTTCTCGGCGATATAGGACGGCGTGATCTTTGACGAATCCTTCTCGGCCTTCACCAGCCGTTGCGCGGTGGCGATGACATCTTCGAGCAACTGCGCCTGCGCTGCTGCCTCTTCTGCTGCGGTCATTTTTTACTCCCTAGTTTTGCGATAAGCGCCGGGTATTTTTGGAACGGCTCCGTGCGCGACATTGATTTGCGGGCCTCCTCGACGCTGAGGCTCTTGCGTTCGATGAGGTCCTGGAAGAGCACGGTGGCGACCTCGATCACGGCCGCGTTGGGCTCGCCATCGAATCCCGTGCGAGGCGTCTCTTTGTTCTCGGCCGTGTCGAGCCAGATGCGTTGCACGGGGACGGTTTCCTCGATTACTCGGAGCATCGACTTGATCAAGGGAACGAGCGTCCCTGCGTTTTCAAGGACTGCGGCGACGGAGGGGTGGGATTCTTCGATCCGATACCGCACGCCAGCCTTGATGCGATCGACGCGCCAGGCCTGTTCGATGGGGATGTTGCCCTTCGCTGGCGCTGGCGTGCCGCGATAGGCGAACACGCGCCGGGCGCGCTCGCGGGTGTTCTCGGCCAAGAGGGTGAGCCAAAGCCTCAGCGACACGGGCGGCCTGGCCGTCGATTTGCGAACGTCGATCTTCCAATCCGCGTCGGCGGTGTTAGGGATGTCCAAGCGGATGCGGGCGAGGCGGTGCGCCTCTTCGCGGTTCCACGCGCGGGAGTTGCCCAGTCCCAGCCAGCCGCCCGCGACCAAGAGGCGCTCGTTGCGGTAGACGTAGAAGCCTTGCTGCGCGGTCCACCCAGCGGGGCCGGCGTTGGCTTCGAACTCGATGGCGGTCAATTTGTCGCGGTGGGGCAGGACATGGGCCTGCACCGTGACCGTTCCATAGTCGGTTGGGTGGTTGGTGGGCGGCGATGTCCAGGGCTTCGCGGGGTGTCCCGTCATGAAGGGGTCCCACGGCGCGACGGCTCGGCCGTTCAAGAGCAATTTGAGCTTGGCGCGCGGCCCTTGGAGAAGGCGGTGGAAAACCATTGCCAAATGGGACTCGACGGTGTCGATGAGGTCGTGGAAGTCGTTGGAGGTGAAGCCGGTTGTGACCACGCGGTCCATCTGCTCCCACAATACGACAGTCCCGGCCTTCTTGCCCTTCAAGCCGGCGATATGGGGTTTCGACCCCTGCACCGGCCCCTCGAAAAGGAGCCAGCCGCCATCGGGATCTGCAGCGAGTTCATCGAGGTCCCAGCGTAGGCAGCTCGTGGCGCCATCTTTGATGGAGGCGACGGTGAGCCTGCGGCATTGGGAGAAGGAGGCGGTTTTCAGTCCCAGGCCAAACCGCCCGAGGTCGTGCGCCGATCGAGCGTCCAGCGGGTTCTTGTCGCCCAAGCGCATGGCGCTTTCGAGCTCGGCGTCACTCATGCCGCGCCCGTTATCCAAGACCGTGATCCGGCTGCCAGGTCCATTCCAGGTGGAATCGAGCCGGACCTCGCTGGCTCCGGCCGAGATGCTGTTGTCGATGATGTCGGCCAAGGCCGCACCGGTCGAGTAGCCGAGGCCTCGCAGGGACTCGAGCATCGCCATGGCGCGCGGCGGCGCGCTTCTTGTCTTGTTCTTCATCGCCAGTAGCCTTTGCCCGGCCAAAAGAAGAATCCGAGCCCAATCAGCTTTCGGACGATCTTGCGGGAGTGGTTGTCGGGTCTTTCCGTGATGTGGACCCAGATTCTTCTCTCCGGCCCCTCGGGGTAGTCTTCGACGGCGATGCCAATCGCTCGCGCGTGGCTTAGAAGCTTTTCGAGGGCCGTGGGCGTGGAGCCATTCATCCGCTCGGGCATCGGAGTCGCCCGCGCCGCTGTTTTGAGCTGTGGAGGGGTGTCGTCAGCAACTGCAAACGTGTCGCCATCGACCTCGTCGTCCTCATCGTCCGATTCGTCATTTGGGTCATCGCTCCCCCCGTGTTGTGGCGGTGCGCCATTGAGTTCGCGCAGGAGCCGTTCGAGCCGCACGGGATGCTTCAATTTGCGCAGCGCCGACGCTTCGATTTGTCGAATGCGCTCGCGCGTCACGTCGAGCCTTTTTCCGATCTCATCGAGCGTCATTGAATCCTGAGTGCCGATGCCGATGCCAATGCCAATGCCAATGCCAATGCCAATGCCAATGCCAATGCCAATGCCAAAGCGCATGCGCAGCACGCGCGCCTCTTTGGGCTTGAGCGTTTCCAAGAATCGGTCGATGGCGCCGGTCAGTTGCATGTCTTCAACGATGTCCATCGGATCGCGGGCCGTGTATTCGTCCTTGGCATCTGCGGCGATGTGATCATCCAGTCCGTCGATCTCGTGGAGCGGCGTTGGCTCCATGGCTACGCGGATGAGCGACAAGACCTTCTTGATCGGCAATCCCACCAAGTCGGCGATCTCTTGGACGGTGGGAGCTTGCCCGTGCCTGAGCTCGAATGCTCGGACCGCCTTCGCGATTCGCTGCGTTGTTTCATAGACGTGGACGGGCAAGCGGATGGTCTTGCCCTTGTCGGCGACATATAGGCCGACCTGCTGCCGAATCCACCAGGTGGCGTAGGTCGAAAATTTGAAGCCACGGCGCCAGTCGTAGCGGTCCACAGCCTTGATCAGGCCAATGTTCCCCTCTTGCAGAAGATCGTCCAAGGGTTGGCCGCTGAACAGATATTTCTTGGCGATGGAGTAGACGAGCTTCAAATTGGCGACGGCCATTTGGTCGCGAGCGCGCCGATAGGCCTTCATTGCCTGGCCGAAAGCAAGCGCCGGCTCGGGCTCTCCGGCCAACTTGGAATCGGCGAGCTCCATGAGGAAGCTTCGAGTCAGGCCAAGCGACGCAATGGCGCCACGGCAGGCGTTCCATTCAGGGGCATCGTGGCTTGCGACGACGGCGAGGCCCGACAGGAGCTCCGCATTGACGCGGAGCTCCTCCAATTCGCCGATGGATTCTTTGGCGTCTAGGCCAAATTGGGAGTCGCCTTCGTCTTCGGCGCTGACGGCATCGGACTGCGGGTCGGATTCGGCGTCTGGGTAAGCGCTTGGAATGGTTTCGGCGTCGTGGGGCTCGACTGGCGGTCTCGACGACAGCCAGCGCAGCGGCTTCGCGCCAGAAGTGACTTTCTTCGCAGCAATCAGCACGGTGCCAATGCCCGATGGCCATGAGGCCAGCGCGTCGAGAGCCTTCTCCACGCCGCGCTCCATGGCTTGGCCAAGAGCGACCTCAGCCTCGGCCGTGAGAAGCGCTTCGCCTTGGAGCTCACGTTGATAGATGCGCAGCGGCTCGTTGCGGTGGCTTGCCAGCTCGTCCACAAACGCAATTGTGAACCGCCCCGGCTTTCGTGGAGGCCGGTTGGTTTAAGTCAGGCCACCACCATGGAGGTCTGACTGGCGAGTTGCCGATAGTAGTTTGCCTCAGCTTCTGCCGGCGGGATATAGCCCAGGGGTTCC
>NZ_JBTRXV010000160.1:0-4782 GCF_054608695.1 Thiomonas sp. | reverse complement strand
TTTCCGATCAGCGGCAGACGGCCGGTGATCAACGCTTCATCGATCTCGATCCAAGGCGCCCCAGGATGCTGCAACAGCTTGCAGAACTCCTGCATGAGCAAGATCGAAACCAAACCCAGAAAACGCGTCGAGATCCGATGGGATGCAGACGACTACCAAGTGCTGGCTGAGCGGGCAGCACTGTGTGATCTGACCGTCAGCGAGTTTGTCCGACGCGCCACGATGACGCGACCAATCCTGACAGCCGCTGACCAAAAGGCGGTACTCGAGTTGCGCCGTGTTGCGGGAATGCTCAAGCATCTTTACCCGAGGAACGCCAACTGGTCGAACGAGGAAAAGTGGCGCTATTGGGATGGGCGCGAGAACCTCTTGGCAATCGCGGCGCGGATCGCTGGCAAGAAATGATTCCGCACGTCATCGGAACGATGAAAAAAGGCCCCACGAAGGGCGTCTTTGTCGAGCCCATTCAATATGCCGCACGCGACGACAAGGACTCGAAGGCCAAAGGAATCCAGCTGATCCCGGTCGAGGGCATGGGCTGCATCAACATCGATTTCGATTTGGACACGGAAGAAGAAAGGCGTTGGCTCGCAGAGGCCATGACCGTGCGATCGCGCGAGTCGACGCGGTTCAAAGGCAATCCGGTCTATCACGTCAGCATCAGTTGGCCAGAGGGCGAGCATCCAAGCCGGGACCAATGCGAGAAGACGGCTCACCACTTTATGAAGGGTCTTGGCATGGAGGAGAACGAGGCCTTTTGGGCGATCCACCGTGACACCGACCACGACCACTTCCTTCCATCTGATCCTCAGCAAAGTTCATCCGGAGAGAGCGATCGTCACGGGGCCGCCCCGATTCGACTACGCGCTACTTCATCGATTGGCGCGTGAGGTCGAGCTTGATCAAGGATGGAGCCACGACAAAGGTGCCTATGTTGTCACCGAGCCGAATCCCGGCATGGCCAAAATCATGCCGCGGTACACGGCGATCAAGATGGGGCTGTGGAAAGAAGACGAAGACCGCCGCCCCAATTTCACGCATGCGGCCCGCATGGCGGCCGAGCATATCGGTGGCGAACCTTTCCAGGTCTGGGTTGCCGGCGAACCCGCGAAGGATCTTCGGTCCGTGATTCATCAACCAGGCGCGAGCTGGCAGTCCGTGCATGACGCGTTGGCGATGCACGGGATTCGTATCGAGGCCAAGGGTTCCGGTCTGATCGTGACCACCATGGGGCCGGATGGTGAAGTCCTTGCCGCAAAGGCATCGCAGCTCGGGCGTTGGGCGAGCAAGGCTGCGCTGGAGAAGAAGCTCGGACCATTCCGAGGGGCCGCCGAGAACCCCAGCCCGCCACAGGCGCAAACCTACATGGAACATACGCACCGCACTCGCGCCCAAACGGATTCGCTTGTGTCTGAGACCGAGCCAGATCCCAAGCGTGCGGCGCGGCGCGAGGAGTGCGCCAAGGCCCGTGAGGAATTGTCCAAGCGGTTCGAGGCCGAAAGGAGAGAGATCAAAGCCCGACGCGCCAGGCAGCGTGCCGGGCTGCGGGATCAGCATCTGGCTGAAAGAAAGCAACTGCAGATCGATCTGCAGCAAGAAAGAAAGGCTGTGATCGAGAAGGACAAGGCGGAAGGTGTCCCATTCAAGGTGTCGCAGTCGCTGTTCGCCTACCGTGCAGCAATGCGTCGAGAGGAACTGCAAAAGCGCCAGGCGGCAGAGCGCAAGGAATTTGCCGACGAGATGCGCCGGACACTCGATTGGCGCACCTGGCTGGAGAATCAGGCCGAGCACGGTGACGAGGCGGCCAAGGCTGCGCTGCGTGGCATGCGTTACCGCGAGCAGCGAAAGAGCAAGAAGTACCAGCTGCAGGACGGCCTCGAGGGCGAAGAACTCGACCTGCTGCGCAAGCTCACCGTGGCGGCGTTCGATGCGCAGATCGACCACAAGCGCCAGCTGGTGATCTACCGGGGCCAGGACGGGCGGGAGAAGTTCACCGACACCGGACCCCGGATCCTTATGCACGACAAGGGACCGGATTCACTGGAGGCGGCGCTCCGTATCGCTGCGCAGAAGTATGGCGGCAAGGTGGACATCACAGGCAGCAGCGAGTTCCGGGAGAGGGCTGCGCGGGAAGCGGTGCGGCTCGGGATCACCGTGATCAATGATGATTTGCAGGCGATCGTTACTGATGCGCAGGCCCAGCGGATGCCGAGAAAACCGCAGGCACGGTTATCCCCAGGATCTGGGGATAACCGTGCCGAGCGGCAGAAGATCCCGACAGAGCGCGGGCAGGTCCCGGGGTGCCCGAAAAACAGGCAGCCGACTCGCCACGCGAGCGGGCGATTCGAACGATGCAGCAGGCGCTGGAACGCTGGCTGGACGGCGACCAGGCCGCAGCGGTGCGGGAGTTCATCGCCGCGCACGACCGGGCCACGCGGCATGGGATCGATGGACGCAAGCTGATTGCCGAAGTGGTGGATCAAGTCGTTACCCGGCGCGGCGAGGCATCGGCCCCGGCGATGAGCGGGTTCATCGCGGAGATGGACAAGCAGCGGAAGCGGGAAAAAGGGATCGGGCGGTGATCTGAAATGTTCGACGTAAATGACATTTATAGAATTTTCTGTCAAAATGTCTGTTATGAAGGACATCAAGCAGACCGCATTCCCAGCATTGAACGCGCAGGATCTTGGCCGTGCATTCCGCGCCGAGCGCAAGGCGCTGGGCAAGAGTCAGGCCGAGATTGCCGCGGCCATTGGCCGCAAGCGCCAGACCATTGCGGCACTGGAGGCGGGGCAGAACGTCAGCATCTACACCCTCATGGCGGCGCTGGCCGTCTTGGGCAAGGGCCTGCAAATCCAGGATGCGCGGCTCGATGTCGATCACCTTCAGGAGTACTTCCGCGATGAAGAAGATTAAAGACCTGGAGGTCACCACTCCTCAGGGTGCCGCAGGGCATCTGCTGCGCGAGTCGCAGTATGTTTTCAATTATGACCGTGGGATTGACCCGTCTTGCGAAGTGTCCTTGACCATGCCGATTCGGGCGCAGAGCTATGGTGGGAACACACTGCCGCCCATCTTCTCGATGAACAAACCGGAGGGCTGGCTTGCACAAGAACTTGTCAGACGAATGGCCAAGCTTGGCCCCATCGACGACATGAGCTTGCTGGCCATGACGGGCGAACACCAGATCGGGCGGCTCAGCCTGAGAGATGCGGGCCACCCTGGGCGCAACAGAGCGCCACAAGTTGGACTGCGGGAGATTCTTTCAGGCACCTCGTCCGCCGAGGTGTTCGCATTTCTGGTCGATCAGTATTTCGATTCGGGCATTTCCGGCGTGCAGCCCAAGGTCATGGCACCCGATGCCGATCGCCTCGGGCCAGACCTGCGTGCCACGGCGACGTCGGCTGATCTGATCGTCAAATCAGGCGGTGAGGAATTTCCCGGCCTGGCGGCCAACGAATTTCTTTGCATGGAAGCCGCGCGTTTGTCGGGCCTGGACGTACCCGAGTTCTGGTTATCGAACGACGGGCAGTTGTTTGTGATGAAGCGGTTCGACATCACGCCGGATGGAAACAGGCTGGGCTTCGAGGACATGGCCGTGCTGATGGGCAAAGCCCCAGACCCTTACGGACGCTACAAATACGAAGGCAGTTACGAAAATATCGCCAAGGCCGTCCAGGTGTTTTGCGGAGCCAACGCGCAGAACTCGCAGTTCCGGTTGTTCGAGTCGGTTGCCCTATCCATGATGGTGCGCAACGGTGACGCTCACCTGAAAAACTTCGGCGTGCTCTACGAACACCCGCGGGCCGAGCTGCCGCCCAGACTGGCACCGGCCTATGACATCGTCACCACCACGACCTACAGCTACGAAGATGCCCGCACCGGTGTGCAGATGACCGATCGCACGCTGGCCTTGAAGATGGCCGGGTCGAAAGGCTACCCCACGCGAGAAGAGTTGATCCGGTTCGGGCGCGACGCCTGTCATGTGGTTGATGCCGCGACGGTCATCGATCGCGTAGCGGAAGGCATGACCAAGGCGCTCGAACAACATGCTGAGTGCCTGCCCGGCTCGTTGCAGACGACGCTGCGCAAGGAGTGGGACGAAGGTTGTTTATGGTTTGAGCCTGATCGCGTTTATGTCAGGCAACCTCATCGAGACATTCCTGGTGAGCAAGGAAAGGATGATGCGCAATTCCCGTCCGGCACGACTTCGCCTTCACCGCGTCTCCGGTCCAGGCGGCAGCGCGGTATGGAGCGCTGATCATCGACCGACGCCCACTGAGTAACAGCGGTCCGTCAGATCACCCGGATCTTCAAAGTCACCGACTCGATTCTTTCATGGTGACGACCTGATTGCGGGCACCGAGCAGCGCGATGCGTGGGTGAAAGGTTCGCGCAGTGGTGTCGTCCATCGGTGCGTAGGTGCAGATGATGAGCAAGTCTCCGATGACGGCATGGCGCGCTGCAGAGCCGTTCAGGGTGATGCGGCCGCTGCCCGAAGGCTCGGCAATGGCGTAGGTGCTCAGGCGTGCCCCGTTGGTGACGTTGTAGATCTCGATTTGCTCGCCTGGGAGGATGTCGCACGCATCAAGAAGGCTCTGGTCGATCCCGCATGAGCCTTCGTAATGAAGGTCGGCACCAGTGAGCGTGGCGCGATGCAGTTTGGCGCGAAGCATGACCCGCATGGGTGGCATCTGGTGTGCAGAGAGGAAAGGCATGGATGATGGCCATGGATGATGGCGGGAGGTCTGGCCCCATGATGCTATCGCAGCCGATCCGAAG
>NZ_JBTRXV010000159.1:0-4800 GCF_054608695.1 Thiomonas sp. | reverse complement strand
AAGGAGAACACGATGAACGAGAGACCGTCCCCAGTGGAATTTCTGTTGTCATTGATTGGAGTGGACGCCGAAACGATGGCGCCCGCCATTGTGAAATTGTCCGCCGCGGCGTTGGCGCTTTTGGAGGCCTACCGACTCGGCGGCTGGCTTTTCCATTGAACGGCATGGCCGCCGCCTTCGCGGCGGTTGCGCGTCGCTGGGGATTTCACCCCCCGCGCTTTTCACTCCATGCCTCTGATTCGCCCCCCGCGAATCGTGCATTTTAGATCGCCGCCCGCCCACAAACTCCACCGCCTCGTGGACGGCTGACCTACGGTCACCAGCCCGGACACGTCCGGGCTTGCCGCCCACAACCCGCGCCACCGCCGGCCCTTGTCGGGGCCTTCGTCGCGCGGGCTTCGGGCCGTGGATTTTGTGGACGGGCGGTGAATCTTCGAGGAAAGATTTTGCATTTTTCCGCAAGCGGAAAAGCGGTTCGGCGGACCGTCCATTTCATGGACTAGGGGCACACATTACGCAGCTCCGCTGCACCCGAAAAAACACCCCGCGAAGCCCCGTGGTCATTGCCTTTTGGCGTGTCCGACACCCAAGCGGAAAAGTGTCCGACGCTTTGGCCCGTTTCCGTTATCCGGTCCGACAATTTGCGACCACGCTTTTCCTTTGCCCCTTCGTTGGTTGGCCGCTTCACGTCCGACGAAATCGTCACCCGTCCGCGCCCGCTCTCGGATTTTTCAAAAATTTCGCCTGCGGGGGGAATAGGGGAGAAGACGGCAGCAGGAGGATGACGGAAGTGGACAACAGGATATCGGTGCGGTTTCGGAGTGAGGAGATGGGGCGTCTCGCGGCGCTCGCCAAGGAGCGGAATCTCCCATTGGGGACGATGGTCAAGGTGCTGGTCAGCGTCGGCATGGATCAGCTCATGACGATGGAGATGCTGGAGCGGTTCGAGGAGCGGAACGAGGCGATTCTCAGAGAGATCCTCGCCCGTGCGATGACGCTTACGGTCCAGGCGGGGATCGACAAGGAGAAACTGGAGAAGGGCAAGGAGATGGCCGGGGTGGTGATCGAGACCATCCGCAGCGAGCGCGAGGAGAACGCCCAATGATGCCGCGCGCCAAGGCCTCCGTCTGGGCGTCGGGCATGGGGACGCTGTTCCATCGCGTCCATCTGTTCATTTCTCATCTCGGTCGATTCGCCATGGTCTTCGTCGGCGCGTGGGGCGCGGTGTGGGACTTGTCGCTCGACGTGTTCGATCCGCGCGCGGCGGATTATCTCTGGGGCGTGGTGGCGGGGTCGTTCTTCTCGTTCCTTCTCGACGCGGGGGCGCCCATGACCATCGAGGTCCACGGGCGGGACGTGACCGCGCCCGCCTGGCAGGTGCGCGACTACGCGGCGGCGCATTTCCCCTGGTTCGGTTTTCTGTTCTGGGGGCTCGCGTCCCTCGCGCTGTGCTTGGGACTCGGCGTGATCGCCACGCGGCTTCTCGTGCGCCGGGGCGTCGTGGATCTCGCGGATCGGTTCGTGCGCGGTCAGCGCGTGGTCGCCCCGGAGGACGTGACCGCGATGATTCCACCCGATGATCGCAGTCCCTTCACCATCGGCGGCGTGCCCATCCCATCATCCAAGCTCGCGCGCAACGTGCTCTGCGTCGGCTCGATGGGCTCCGGCAAATCGCAGGAGATTCTCCACCTGATGGACGCGGCGCGGGCGAGCGAAAAGAAGGCGGTGATCTACGACTTGTCCGGGGAGTTCGTCGAGCGGTACTTCCGGGAAGGGGACGTGTTGCTCAATCCCCTCGACGCCCGCTGCGCCCCATGGACCATCTTCAACGACATCCGCAAGCGCATGGACCCGGCGGCCCTGGCGGAGTTCTTCGTCCCCCAGCAGAGCAACAAGCAGGCGTCGAGCGATCCCATGTGGGAGAACGCCGCGCGGATGCTTCTGGAGGACATCATCCGCATCGTCGGCGGGAGGCCGCGGGGCGAGCGGTCCATGGCGGAAATTCTCAAGATCCTGTCCATGCCGCTGGCGGATCTCTTCGGTCTCCTGGAACGTAAAAAAGCGGTCAGCGCCGGACTGATCAACGACAAGAATCCCAAGAGCGCCGAGTCTGTCCGCATGACCCTTCTGGCCCAACCCGCGATCCGGTTTTTCTCGCTGTTCGACAGCTCCGGATCATTCAGCATCCGCGACTGGGTGAAGAACCGGGACGACGAGGGATGGCTGTTCATCTCCTCCCGCACCGACCAGCACGCGACGATCAAGCCCTTCGTCTCGGCCTGGCTGGAGATCGCGATGATGGCGATCATGGAGCAGAGACCGACGCTGGATCTGCGGATGATGCTGGTTCTCGACGAGCTGGCGTCGCTGCAAAAGATGCGGGCCCTGGAGACGGCTTTGACCTTCGGGCGCAAGTACGGCCTGTTCACCGCCGTCGGCATCCAGAACGCCGCCCAGGTGGACGAGATCTACGGCGAGGACGTGAGCAAGGTGCTCATCGCCAATCTTCAGACCAAGCTGGTCCTGCGGACGGAGGAGGAGACCAGCGCCCGCCGCCTGGCGGACATCCTCGGCAAGGAGGACGTCGAGGAGGTGCAGGAGAACATCAACCTGGGCGGCGAGGACGAGCAGCACACCAGCGCCCTGGTGCGCAACCGCAAGGAACGGTACTGCGTCCTGCCGTCGGAGATCCAGATCCTCCCCGACCTGGAGGGGTTCCTGAAGATCGCCGGGGACCTGCCGGTCTGCAAGGTCCGCATCGAGTACAAGGCCCGGCCCATCATCGCCCCGGAGTACGTCGAGCGGGAGGGGCTGGACTTCCTGGCCGGCGGCGACGCGGAAGAGGGCCCCGGCCAGGACCAGTTCGGGGTGGATGAAACGGCGGACGAGCCGTGGCCGGCGGAGGAACCGCCGCACGAGGACGACGTCGGCCATGGAGAAGGAAACGAAAGCGGAGGGGTGTGGCTATGATCAGCGTGGGACAGATATCGAACGCCGGCGGGGCCGCGAGTTATTACACGGAAGAACAGGATCGGCTGGAATACTACCAGGGGGAAAAATCACCCTCGGCGTGGAAGGGCGCGGGCGCCAAAATCTCCGGCATCGAGGGCGAAGAGGTCACGCGGGAGGGCATGGAGGCCATGCTCTCGGGCAAGATCCGGGAAATCGGGGAAAGCGGTTTCATCGAGGAGCGGCAGCTGGGCCGGATCCGCGCGGACCAGGAGACCGGCGAGAAGAAACTGGAGCACCGGGCGGGTTTGGACTTTACGTTCAACGCCCCCAAGAGCGTCAGCATCGCGGTTGGAGTCTACGGGCAGAGCGACGTGCTGGAGGCCCACCGGCAAGCCGTGGACAAGGCCATGGCGTACCTGGAGCGGCACGCCCAGGCGCGGATCGATGGCAAGACCGAAAATACCGGCAACCTGACCTACGCCCAATTCGAGCACGCCACCACCCGCGCCGGCGATCCCCACGTCCATACCCATGCCGTCACGCCCAATCTGACCTACGACGAGAACGGCAAGGCCTACTCCCTGGAAAGCAAGGGCATGTTCGAGGCCCGGCACGCGGCGGACAACGTCTACAAGAACGAGCTTGCCCACGGCCTTCAGGAGATTGGTCGCCAAGTCGAATGGAACAACAAGGGCGACTTCGAGCTCAAGGGATTCACGCGGGAGCAGATCGAGGCCTTCAGCAAGCGCAGCGAGGCGATCAAGGAGGAACTGGCCAAGCGGGGCGTCACCAAGGCGGAGGCCTCGGCGGAGGAGCGGCAGATCGCGGCCCTGAATTCCCGGCAGGCCAAGAACCACCCAGAAAGCCGGGAGGCGCACCAGGAGCGGTGGTTGAAGGAGGCTGATGAAATCGGCATCAAGCCGGCGGAACGCGCCCAGGAGGGCGGGGAAAAGGCGAACGGCAAGGAGGCCGCCCGCGAGGCCGTGGGCAAAGCCATGTCCCATATCACCGAACGCGAGGCCGCGTTCAAAGAATCCGAACTGTACAAGGAGGCCGCCCGCTTCTCCCAGGGGCGAGCCAGCCTGGAAGATCTGGACCGCGCCGTCTGGGACGCGAAGGCGTCCGGCGGGCTGGTGGATCGCGGGGACGGCAAGTTCACCACCAGGGAGATGATCACCCTGGAGGATGGCGTCGGCAAGCGCGTAGAGGAGGGCAAGGGCGCCCACCAGCGGGTCATGGACAAGGCGGAGTTTGAGCGGGCCCTCAAGGACTTCGAGGCGCGGAAAAGCAAGGAGACCGGCCAGAGCTTCAAGCTCTCGGAGGAGCAGCGCGGCGCGGCGGCGATGATCCTGACCGGGAACGATCGCTTCCAGGGCGTGCAGGGCCTCGCCGGCACCGGCAAGACCACCATGCTGGAGTTCGTCCGGGAGGCGGCGGAGAAGAAGGGCTGGGAGGTAAAGGGGTCCTCCAACGGTGAGGCCCAGGCGAAGCAACTGCAAAAGGAGAGCGGCATCGGGAGCCAGACCACTGCGTCATTCCTGAATGAGCGGCGGAGCGGCGCGCAGGCGGCGCGAAAGGACGCGGAATTGGCGCGAGGGGCGTTGGTGACCTACGAGGGGCGCAAGGTCTCGGCTCGCAAGCTGGAGAAGATCGCGGCGGATCCGGCCACCAAAAAGGAGTGGGACTCCAAGGGGCGCATGTACCTGCGGGCCAAGGACGGGCGCGTCTACCAGCCCGCCCTCCACTCCGGCAAGCGATCCATCGAAAGCCGCAACCTCAATCACGCCGGCCTCACCAAAACCCGCTACGTCATCGGCGAGAAAGGCGTGTTCAAGCAGGGCGGCACCC
>NZ_JBTRXV010000158.1:0-4822 GCF_054608695.1 Thiomonas sp. | reverse complement strand
CGGACTGCTGTCCGTTGCGGGTGATAATCAGCGCTTCGTGGTCGTTGCAAACTCTGTCCATCGCGCTCGCCAAGTTTGCGCGAACCGTTGTGTAGGTAATCGCATCCATCCTGGAGCTCCTTGCATGTACGCTTTAATGTACATGTTCGCTGGCCGCTTGTCCAGTACTGGCAGTCATTGCAGTGGGCTTCTGCAGGCCGGTCATGGTGTACCAGTCGTTTCCAGGATCATCTTTGCTGACCATGACCGTTGCTGTAAACAAAGATGTTGGTTTGACGGACGATTGCGAAGTGATAGCATTCTTATTATGATGCTATCATTGATAGCATAAAGCGCGGGAGGCCAATATGGCGACAGTTACCGTCAGAAATCTGCCGGACGAGGTGCATCGCGCGCTGCGTGTACGCGCAGCAACGCACGGCCGCAGCACCGAGGCCGAAATCCGCGACATCCTCGAATCGACCGTTCGCCCGCCAAAGCGGCTTCGCCTGGGCACGGCCCTGGCCGAGCTGGGCCGCCGCGCCGGGCTGACCGATGACGACATCGCAACCTTCGAGCAGGTGCGCGACAAGACCCCGGCCGAGCCCGTGAGGTTTGAATGATCGTCTTGGATACCAACGTCGTTTCCGAGGCGATGAAAGCGGAACCGAATTCCGCCGTGCGGGTATGGCTGGATGATCAGGCGGCCGAAACCCTCTACCTGTCCAGCATCACGCTTGCCGAACTGCTGTTCGGCATCGGTGCCCTGCCTTCCGGCCGACGCAAAGATGCGCTGACCCAAACGCTGGATGGCCTATTGGAGCTGTTCGGGGATCGCGTGCTGGCCTTCGACACCGACGCAGCCCGGCACTACGTCGAGCTGGCCGTTAACGCCCGTGCCGCCAGCAAGGGTTTCCCCACACCAGACGGCCACATCGCCGCCATTGCGAACGCGCGCGGCTTCACGGTGGCCACGCGCGACGTTGCGCCGTTCCTGGCGGCCGGCCTCAACGTCATCAACCCGTGGGAGGCCATGCGGTGACGGCACAGGAGCGTTACCGTGCGCACGTTTGTGCACATTCTTGATAGGACATTTAGCGTTTATGGTCAAAGTGGTCTGCGGCGGGAGGGGGCTTATTGAGAGCGCCGCGCCACGTCGCCGCATTGCTATTGTCTCTGGCTACGGGCTACAATTCCTCCAAATTTTTCGCCGGGGGTTAAAGATATGCGTTCTGATTTTCTGAAGGTGGTGGTTGCCGCGGCTGGAGCGTTGGTGCTGGCGGGCTGTGCGCACAATGTGGGGAGTGGGGCGCCCACGACGGCTGGCGCGGTGGCTCCCGCCAACTCGGCGGCCACGGCCGGTCTTGCCGGTGAGGGAATCAATGGCCAGAACCTCAATGCCAACGGACCGATCGGGGGTGGCAGCAGCGGCCTGAGTGCCGCTGAACTGGCCGCTTTGCCCCAGAACTTGCGGGTACATTTCGCATTCAACAGCGGTGCCATGGATGCACAGGCGCAACAGATCGCCACCCAGAACGCGCAGTTCATGGTGGCCCATCCCCATGTCCAAGTGCGCCTGGAGGGGAATACCGATGATCGCGGTACCCAGGAGTACAACCTGGCCCTCGGTGAACAGCGCGCCGAGACGGTGAAGCAGTTCCTGCAGTCCCAGGGCGTCAGCGCCGCACGGATCAGTACCGTGAGTTTCGGCAAGGACAATCCCTTGTGTACCACCAACGACTCCGCTTGCTGGGCCAGAAACCGCCGCGTGGACTTCGTTTATAGCGGTGGCTATAACGGCTGAACACCAAGGAGCGTATGCTGATGAAACGCTGGCATCTTTTCCCCGTCCTTTCCTTGCTATGCCTGAGCCCCTTCGCACAGGCCGAGTCAACCGGCGAGAAAGTGCTGCAGTTGCAACAGCAGATGGCGGTCATGCAGGGCGAAATGAGCAGTCTGGTGGCGGTTCAACAGGCCAACAAGGGTAGCCAGAGCGCGCTGGCCGACCTGCTCGGGCGCACCCAGCATCTGGAACAGGAAGTGCGCGACCTGCGCGGCGAACTCGATACCAAAACCCACGCCCTGCAAACCCAACAGCAGTCTACGGCCGCTCAGGTACAGGCTCTGACCGCCCAGCTTACGGGGGGCACGGCGGCAACCGCCAGCACCAGCAGCGTGCTGGGCGGCAATGTCGCCATCATCAGTCCGGCCGCGGCCGTCGCCTCCGCAGCGAGCAATACCTCCGCGCCTGCGGTTCAGGGTCTGGGACAAGCGGATTATCAACGGGCGTTCGATCTGCTGCGGCAGGGCAAGTACGGATCGGCCGTCACCGGATTACAGGGTTTCATTCAGAAATACCCGCAGAGCAGTCTGGTGCCCGACGCCTACTACTGGCTTGGGCAGGCGCAGTACGTACTGGGCCAGAACGATGCTGCCCTGAAGAGCCTCCATACCGTGGAGGCGCAGTTCTCCCAGAGCAGTAAGGCGCCGGAGGCCATGCTGCGGATGGCGGAAATCTATCAGGCCGTCGGCCAGTCCGGCAAAGCCCGCACCGTTCTCAGCAAAATCATCAGCCAGTATCCGAGCACACCGTCGGCACAGAAGGCCGAGGCGCAGTTACAGGCGTTGCCCGCCGGAAAGTGATGGAGGGACGGCTCCGCGTCACAGAAATCTTCCACAGCCTGCAAGGGGAAACCCGCAGCGTCGGACGTCCGGCGACCTTTGTGCGTCTCACGGGCTGCCCTTTGCGTTGCCGTTACTGCGATACCGCCTATGCGTTTCATGGCGGAGAATGGCGGCGGATCCCCGAAATTCTGGAACAGGTGCGGGCAGGCGGAAACCGGCTGGTGGTGGTGACGGGTGGCGAACCATTGGCACAGGCCGATGTGTTGCCGCTGCTGACGCAGCTTTGCGATGCGGGCCATGAAGTCTTTCTGGAAACCAGCGGCGCCCTTTCGCTGGCGGGGGTGGATACCCGGGTGGTGAAGGTGCTCGACCTCAAAAGCCCGGATTCCGGAGAATGCGAACGCAATCTCTGGGAAAACCTGCCCTTACTCAACCCGCAGGACCAGATTAAATTTGTGCTGTGCAGCCGTGCCGATTACGACTGGGCCAAAGAGGTGCTCGCGCGGGAAGCATTGGCCGAACGCTGCGAAATACTCTTTTCTCCCAGCCATGGCACGCTCGCCCTGCGCGATCTCGCCGAATGGATACTCGCCGATCATTTGCCGGTGCGTCTGCAGATTCAGTTGCACAAACTGATCTGGGGCGACCTGCCCGGACACTGACCATGCCGATGCCCGCCACACCCGCCATTGTACTGCTTTCCGGCGGACTGGATTCCGCCACCGTGCTGGCGCTCATGCGCCGGGATGGCTTTGCCGTCCACGCCCTCTCTTTTGATTACGGGCAGCGGCATAAGGAAGAATTACGCTATGCGGCGCTGCTGGCACAGTCCATGGGGGCGGCCAGCCACCGGGTGCTGCGTATCGATCTGGCGGCTTTTGGCGGCTCGGCGCTGACCGACCCGCAACTCAGCGTCCCCGAGAGCGGCCTGGCGCCGGGCATCCCCATCACCTATGTGCCCGCGCGCAATACCGTCTTTTTGTCGCTGGCCCTGGCGTTGGCGGAGGTGCTGGGCGCCAGGGACATCTTCCTGGGGGTAAACAGCCAGGATTACAGCGGTTATCCCGACTGCCGGCCAGAATTTGTGCACGCTTTTGAGGCCCTGGCGCAGGTGGCCACCCGCCTCGGCGATGAAGCCCGCGAGCCGCGTATCCATGCGCCGCTGCAGTTTCTCAATAAGAGTGAGATCATTCGTCTCGGCAGCCGTTTGGGTGTGGATTATGGAATGACCCGCTCCTGCTATCAGTTGGATGCCGAAGGCCGGTCCTGTGGCCGCTGTGACAGTTGCCGCCTGCGCCGGGAAGGGTTCCGTCAGGCCGGTATCGCAGACCCCACGCCTTATCAGAGTTCCTGAGCGCGGCTCCAGCCGGAACCGCGCTCCATCACCGGCTCCGTTTAATGGGACCAGGCCGGTTGGCTGTCCCCTCCCGCGTTGCTGTGCAGTATGGCCATGGTTTTGCCGTCCAGGCTGACCTCGGCCAGCACCTTGCGCCCACCGCGCTGGGTGCCGTAGAGGATCATCTGGCCATTGCCGGCGAAGCTCGGATGGTCGCAATTACCCTGGGCATCCAGCACGCGTACGCCGCTGCCATCCGGCTTCATCACCGCGAGGGCATAGACGCCGTCGGTGCGGTGAATGAAGGCAATCGCGTTGCCTGCGGGCGAATAGACCGGGCTGGCATTGTAGCTGCCGTCGTAGCTCAGACGATGCGCCGCGCCGCCGCTCGCGCTCATCGCGTAGATTTGCGGGCCACCGGCGCGATCGGAGACGAATATGATCTGACTGCCGTCCGGCGACCAGGTGGGAGAGGTGTTGATGGCGTCATCATGGGTCAATTGCCGACGCTGCCCGGTCTGCAGGTTCGCCACGTAAAGCTCGGTGTGACCACCGGAGGAGCGGGCGTAGGCCAGTTCCGTCCCGTTGGGCGAGAAGGCTGGAGCGCTGACGATCTCGCCACCGGGGGCGATGGTCTGGCGCTGTCCGGTAGCCAGATTCTGGACATAGATCACGGCGCGGGCGTTGGCGTAGGTGACATAGGCCAGACGCCGGTTATCCGGCGACCAGACGGGGGAGAATACCGGCATGAGGCCGCGCACGATGGGATGCGGATTCCAGCCGTCGGATTCCGCCACCAGCAGTTCGTAGGTTTGACCCGTTTGCCGGACATAGGCGATCCGACTGGCGAAAGGGCCGGGTTTGCCGGTGAACGCCTGGTAG
>NZ_JBTRXV010000157.1:0-4952 GCF_054608695.1 Thiomonas sp. | reverse complement strand
CCCCCAGGGCCTGGAGTAAAGCCCCGGTCTCGTCGCGTGCGCTGCTGTGCACTTGCACCGACAGATCGCCTGCAGCCACCTTCTGCGCCACCCCAACAGCTTCGCCCAGCGGGCGGGTGATGGAACGCGTCATCAACACTCCACCGGCGATGGCAGCGAGCGCGAACCCGATGGTGATGAACAGAGTGTTGCGTGCGCTGCGCGCATAGTCGGCCTGACTCTGAGCATAGGCTTGTCGCATCTGTGCCTTTTGCGCTTCAATCAGTGCGTCGATCTTCGCTCGCATCGACGCCACGACTGGGGCGGCAAGCAGGGTATAGATGGTGCTGGCCTGCGGATACAGGCCCTGATGCATCAGACCGACGACCTGCTGTTGCACGGAGCGGTTCTTCTCGATCAAGCGCTTGATCTGCGCCATGTCCGCAGCCACCTGCGCATCTGGAGGCAGTGCGTCCAGAGCCTTGAAAATCCCGGCAGTGCTGCTGCGGTTGTGGGCAAGCTCTTGACCGAGAAGGGCTTGCTGGGTGTCGTCATGCGCCGGATCGAGCAAGGCCTGATAAATCGCCGTTGTCGTGCCTTGGAAATTGCCAAAAAAGGCGTTGAGAAGTTCGATGCGTTGGCTTTGCACCTGGACGATGGCCCCCAGCCTTGCATTCGATTGCGCCAACTGTTGTTGTGCCAGTAAGGCATTGAGCGCGATCACGGCGACCATGCCAGCCAGCCCCAAGGTCATCCGGGTGCGAATACGGAATTTGCTCAAAAAATGCATGGAAAGGCGCTCCAAAAAGGGTTGTCATCCCAGGCAACGACACATTTTGGCCGCACTGGATAGGGGATGCTCCGGATGGCGCCGTCAAGTTCGACCGTAATCCGCCATCGCTGGACCGATGTCGTTGAGCGGCAGATTGCGGTCAACAGCACCAAGCTTGACCGCCTCCTTGGGCATGCCATAGACCACGCTGCTGGCCTCGTCCTGCGCCACGGTGCGCGCGCCGGCGTCGTGCATGTCCTTGAGGCCGCGCGCGCCGTCGTCACCCATGCCGGTCAGGATGATGCCCAGAGCATTGCGTCCGGCGCATTGCGCCACCGATCGAAAGAGCACATCCACGGAAGGACGGTGGCGGTTGACCGGCGGACCATCGCGTACTTCGACGTGGTATTGCGCGCCGCTGCGTCGCACTTGCATATGCCGGCCGCCCGGTGCGATCAGCACCAGACCGGGGATGAGTCGATCGCCGTCGTGCGCCTCGCGTACCTCCAGGGTGCAGACCGAGTTCAGGCGCTCGGCGAAAGTGGCGGTAAATTTTTCCGGCATGTGCTGCACCACGGCAATGCCGGGCAAGGTTCGTGGCAGCGTGGTCAACACCCTTTCCAGAGCCACGGTGCCACCGGTGGACATGCCCATGGCAATGATCTTTTCGGTGGTCTCATGCAGAACATGGGAGCTCGGTATGGGCGATTGCGTCCCAGGCATGGCCGCAGCCGGACGCGGCGCGCTGTGCAGATTGCTCGTGTTGGCGCGCGCCGCGGCCTTGATGGTCTGGGTCAGTTCGATGGTCTGCTCGATCAGGAAATCTTTCAGGCCCACGCGCGGTTTGGTCACCACGCTGACCGCTCCTGCCGCGAGGGCATCCAGGGTGATCTGCGCGCCCTTCTCGGTCAGGGTCGAGCAGATGACCACGGGAAGCGGATGCTCGATCATGAGTTTTTTCAGAAAGGTGATGCCGTCCATGCGCGGCATTTCCACATCCAGCACGAGCACGTCTGGCCAGCCCCCTTGCTGCATGCGCTGCAGCGCGAACAGCGGATCGGGCGCGGCTCCCAGCACCTCAATGCCGGGATCGCGCAGTAGCACGGCTTGCAGCACCTGCCGCACGACCGCCGAATCATCGACGATGAAGACTCTCACCTTGCTGGGCAGCGCCATGTCGTTGTCCTCGTTGTGTTCAGTCCGCTACGGGCCGTTTTTGCTCGGCGTTCTGGCCCCAGAACTTGAGATAGGCGTCGCCGCTCCAGATGTCGAATATCAGGTTGCGGTGTCCCTGGCCGCCGAGATGCTCGGCCTTCAGTTTCAAGCCATGCTGACGCACCAGCGCGCGGCCGGCGAGCACGTTTTTGCGGGGCACATCGAGACAACCCGCCTGCAGTGGCTGCGACCGGCCTTCGAACATGTGCCCGCCACCGAACAGCTTGGCTCCGAACTCTTCCGGTCGGGTTTGACTCGCTCGCATGTCGCGCAGGAACAGCAACATGGCCTCGTCGCCATAGCGGCCGTCGAGTCGCTTGTCATGGCCATGGTGGCCGCTCCGCGCGCGGCTGGGGAGCATGTAATGGCAGAGCCCGCCAAGCTTCAGCCGCGGGTGCCAGACGGCAATCGCCACGCAGGAGCCCAGCAAGGTTCGCACACGCGTGCGCCCCTGGCCGAAATACAACTCGCCAGGCTGGAGAAAAATTTCCAGGGGTTCCGGTTCAGGCGCCATCACGGTGCGTGGCATGCATGGAGCATTCATCTCTGGACACCCTCGCGCTGTGCGCTTCGGCATTCACCTCTGGGACGGCTCGGCGCGCTCATGCCCTGACACCTTCATCGTCCTTGCGGTACACCGCCGGCTGCACCATGCGCAGTGAGCTGTCGAGTCCGTTGAGACTCTCGGAATGGCCGATGCAGAGATGTCCTCCGGGACGCAGCGCCTGAACCAGGCGCATGCAGACCTGTCGCTTGGTTTCGGTGTTGAAATAGATCATCACATTGCGCAGGAAGATCAGGTCGAATTGACCGATCTCGGGCAGAGGCGTGTTCAAGTTGATCGATCGGAAGGTCACCCGGCCTCGCAGAGCTTCCTGGATGGCAAATTGCCCTTCTTGGGCACCCCTGCCTTTGAGACAGAAGGACTTGAGGTGGGGCAGGGGAATTTTCTCCGCGCGTTCGATTGGGTAGACGCCCAGCCGCGCCTGTTCCAAGACGCGCGTGCTGATGTCCGACGCCAAAATTTCCCATGGGCGCTGCCCGAGGCGCTCGGCCAGAACCATCGCCACGCTATAAGGTTCCTCGCCACTGGAACAGGCAGCACTCCATACGCGAAAGGTCCGGTCCGGCTCGACCTTGGGAATGATCTGCTCGGCGAGAAAACTGAAATGACGCGGTTCGCGGAAGAAATAGGTCTCGTTGGTCGTTAACAGATCAATCGCCTGCTGGCGCTCGTGGGCATTGCGCTGAAGATGGCCGAGGTATTCGGTGAAACTCGCGCATCCAAGCAATTGCAGCCGGCGCCCGAGGCGACCGCTGACCAGGGCCTTTTTCGACGCCGCCAGCGTGATGCCTGCCGCGTCGAACATCAGTTTGCTGAAGCCAGCCAATTCTGTATCGGTCAATGTGTTCATCTTGCGACGGGTGATCGGGTGAGTGCACAAGCGTTCGTGAATGTCGCGCCGGGTAGGTCAGAGACGCTTTGTCCCCAGGTGTCGCGCAACGCGCTCGGCAGGAACCGGCGGACTGAAAACATGGCCCTGGAAAGAATCGAGGCCATGCGTTCGAAGAAAGTTCTCCTGGGTTTGGGTTTCGATGCTTCGGCCACGACTTCATATCCAATTGCTGCGCCATCAACTGCACGGCCCGAGCCAAAGCAGCGTCCTCGGCATCTCCGGCCAAGGTTGAGTGTGGAAACCGGCAGGCGCTTTCTGATTTTTCCTGCATTCATGACCATCGATGGCGCCGTCGTAAGTTTTGTCTAAACATGGCAAGACAGGAGTGCACGGCATGGTGAGGTAGCGATTGGACGAGACGCTGCGCGGGCCAGGAATCTCCACATCTGACCTGCACTCAAAAAAAGCCGAGCGATAAAGCAGACGGATCATCTTCATCGACGAGTCGGGCTTGAGCCGCGCGAACGGCCGGTTCCGGCTGCAGGAGGGCAGTAACGTCACTGCCCGCAACAAGCTCAAGAGCGTATGGCGCCATCCTTTGATCATCGCTGCGTGCTGGGTTCAAGTTGGTCTTTGGCGATGCCGCGAATAGAGGAAAATTCATAGATGGGCGGTTCACAACATTCAAGATTGAGCGGGCATTGCCAGCGCTTCTCCATGGCTCATGCCAGCCAAGTTAGACATTTCCTGCACCGACAATACCCGCGCAACGTCGAGCAGGATGATGAAGCCACTTTCGCTGCGTGCCATGCCCCTGATGAAGTCTTGCCGCAAGCCAGTGCCAAAACTGGGTGGAGGCTCGATTTGCGCGGCGTCCATGTCGAGCACCGCATTCACCGCATCAACCAGTATGCCGATGGCCTGAGGACCATCCTCGCCTTCGACCTCGGCGATCACGATGCAGGTGCGCGCGCGCAGTTCGGTGGCGGCGCGACCGAAGCGCTGTGCCAGATCGATGACGGGCACCACATTGCCGCGCAGGTTGATGACGCCATGCACGAAGGCCGGCATCATCGGGATGGTGGTGGGGCGGGTGTATTCGAGGATTTCACGCACCCGCAAAATGTCCAGGCCATACACTTCGCCGTGCAGGCTGAAAGTCAGGAACTGGCCGTTTGCAGCGTGTGCCGCAAAGTCGTTTGTCTGCACGGTTGCTGGCAGATTGGCGGCGTCTTTCACGGCAATTGCGGTGCTGGCGGGGGTGGTTTGCATGGATCGGCTCCGTGTTGTTAGACAGGATCAGAATTTGACGAATGTGCCTTCTGCGGCCAGCGCCGGCAGTGCCTCGGGGCGAGGCCTTGCTGTTTTGCGAGCCACGGGGTCGGCCGCCGGACCAGCCTGACGCGGCGTGTCATGCTCCTGGCCGGTCTTGAACTGGCGAACGAGCTGCAGCAAGCCATCGGCCTGGGCGTTCATTTCTTCGGCGGTTGCGGCGAGTTCTTCGGAGGCCGAGGCGTTTTGCTGCGTGACGGCATTGAGCTGAGAGACGGCCTGATTGATCTGCTGCATGCCGGTGGACTGCTCCTCCG
>NZ_JBTRXV010000156.1:0-4957 GCF_054608695.1 Thiomonas sp. | reverse complement strand
CAGGGGCCGTTGCGCGTCTTGCCACGTGCCCGTGCTGCGGTGGCGCGCGATGTCCACGCGGATGCCGCGAGCCTCTTCGATGGCCACAGCGCATGTGCCGCCGTCGGCGTAGAGCTTCTGCAGTCCGGGGACTTTGGCGCAGCCCGTGCGCAGCGCGTCGCAGCAGGCGTTGACCCTATGGCGGCGCTACGTAGCGGGCCGGCGCCCCGCTTGCTCGCCGCGCGCCTTCGTCACCATCTGCCACCCCGCCAACGTGGGCCTCGATCCGAACATAGCGCGCGCGATGTTGTTTTCGTCCGCACCCTCTGAGGGGCACATCATGAACCTGGGAGCCTGACCATGTCGGGGGGTAAAACTGATGGCCTCTGGAATGAGCTGTTGAAATCGCCCTCGACAATGGCGCAGCATTGGAGTCCCCGAATTGGAAGCCATGTTGATGCCGGGCAGGCTCTCGGGCGGCCAACGGCCATGGCTGCCTGTCGACAGATGTCCAATCTGATGCCAGAAAATGATGCCAGAAAACGGATATTCACATGCACACCGCCGCGACCGTGATTCAATCTTCCCATAGGTCCATAGGTGAGTCCTGCCGTTCGCATCCGTGAGTTTCAAACTTCAGGCGCTCAAATTGCCCAACCCCGGAGACCGGCATGCTCTTCACCCATAACGGCAGGGAACCATCGGTCGACCGCGACGCCTGGATTGCACCGAACGCGGTGCTTTGTGGTGATGTGACGGTTGGTCCTGGATGCCGGATCCTGTATGGAGCCCAGGTCATCGCAGAAGGCGGCTCGATCGTCATCGGTCAAGAGTGCATCGTGATGGAGAATGCCGTTTTACGGAGCTCCGCCAAACACCCATTGCGCATTGGCCGGAACTGCCTGATCGGTCCGAATGCGCATGTTGTCGGCAGCACGATCGAGGACGAGGTTTTCATTGCCACGGGCGCGGCGGTGTTCCACGCGTCCCATTTGGGCAAGGGAAGCGAAGTGCGCATCCATGGCGTCGTCCACTTGAGAACGCACCTGCCCGCTGGGGCGACCGTCCCTATCGGCTGGGTTGCCGTTGGCAATCCGGCGCAGATCATCGCCCCCGATCAGCATGAGCGCATCTGGGCGCTGCAGAAGCCGCTGAACTTTCCACTGACGGTCTACGGCTTTGAGCGCGAGGAGGCTTCCATGGTCAAGATGACGCAGCGCCTATCGGAAACACTGGCTTCCCACATCTCCGACGAGAGCGCCTGACGTTTGCCCGATCGCCACTCCGCCACGCATTGCACGCCGCGCGCCGGCAAAGGGTCGAACAGCCACGGTCGCGGTTCGGCCAGGTGTTGTCGTCTGCCAGTCGTCTTTCCGGGTGACAGATTCGCCAGGCCCAGGTACTGCCAAGCAAGCAGTCCATGGGAATTGGCACCACGCCTGTGTAGCCGCGACTGGGCTCACGCGCCGGCTGAGCGTGGATGGGTGAGCCCCATTCGGAACGTTCGGGCACAGTCCGGGCCCCGCCCGGGGCAATCGTCGGTCCTGGGCGCCTGCGACCTTTGGGGGCACCCGTGCAACCCGACGCAACCGCAACACAGCCGCGCCAGAGCCCCTTGTCTGTCTGCCAGCGCACAGACGCGCGTTGAGGGCCAGCGCGATCATCCCAAAATGACCGATCTGCGTCAATCCCGCCCGTTCCGGCGCCCCCAAAGCCTGGAGTCCCCGAAGTTGATCCTCACCATCCCCTCATGAAACCTGACAAGTCCAGGGCAGGTCGACAAGCCACGACGCTCTCAACCTCCGCGACGTCGCGCGGCGGCATGGAGGCACGTCGTCAAATGGCCTTGCTGAAGACGGGCGCATTGCAAAGTGCGATCCTCAACAGCGCCAACTTCTCCAGCATCGCCACCGACGACAAGGGCGTCATCCAACTCTTCAACATTGGCGCCGAGCGCATGCTGGGCTACGCGGCTGCCGACGTCATGAACCGCATCACCCCGGCTGACTTCTCCGATCCACAGGAAGTGATCCTGCGCGCCCAGGCTCTGAGCGTGGAGTTCGGCACCGTCATCGCTCCGGGCTTCGAAGCCCTCGTGTTCAAGGCTTCGCGCGGGATCGAGGACATCTACGAGCTGACCTACCTGCGCAAGAACGGCAGCCGCTTGCCGGCCGTCGTCTCGGTCACGGCGTTGCGAGACGCACAGAACGCGATCATCGGCTACCTGCTCATCGGCACCGACAACACGGCGCGCAAGCAGGTGGAAGCCGAGCAGGAACGGCTGGATCAGCGCCTGCGCGACCAGCATTTCTACACGCGCTCCCTGATCGAATCCATCGTCGACGCGCTGATCACCACCGACCCGTCCGGCATGATCACCGACGTCAACGAGCAGACCGAGGTGCTCACCGGCCGAAGCCGCGACGCGTTGATCGGCACGCCCTTCAAGCGCTACTTCACCGATTCTGAGCGCGCGCAGGTGTGCATCGAGCGCGTCTTGAGCGAGAAGAAGGTCACCAACTACGAGTTGACCGCCAGCGCCGCCGACCAGCGCGAGACCGTGGTGTCCTGCAACGCGACGCCGTTCTATGACCGGGACCGCAAGCTGCGCGGGGTGATCGCCGCGGCGAGGGACGTCACCGAGCGCAAGCGCCTCGATTCGGCTTTGCGCGAAACGAACCTCGAACTCCAGGGCGCCAAGATCACCGCGGAGCGCGCCAACCAGGCGAAGTCGGAGTTCCTCTCCAGCATGAGCCACGAACTGCGCTCGCCGCTGAATGCGATTCTCGGCTTCGCGCAACTGATGGACTCGGGCTCACCGCCGCCGACACCGGCCCAGAAGGACAGCATCGACCAGATCCTCCAGGCCGGCTGGTACCTGCTGGAGCTGATCAACGAGATTCTCGATCTGGCCCTCATCGAGTCCGGCAAGCTGTCCTTGTCGCCAGAGCCCATGTCGCTGGCTGAAGTGCTCAGCGATTGTCAGGCGATGATCGAACCCCAGGCGCGCAAGAGCGGCATCAGCGTCAGCTTTTGTCCGCCTGACCGTCCTTTGTTTGTCAAGGCAGATCGCACGCGGGTCAAGCAGGTCTTTGTCAACCTGCTCTCCAACGCAATCAAATACAACCGCGTGGGCGGCATGGTCGAGGTCAGTTGCCGCGCCAGCCTGGGGGGGCGCATCCGCGTCAGTTTTCAGGACACGGGAGAGGGCTTGCCGGCCGACAAGCTCGCACAGCTGTTCCAGCCCTTCAATCGTCTTGGTCAGGAAGCTGGTGTGGAGGAAGGCACCGGGATCGGCCTGGTGGTCTGCAAACAACTGGTCGAGTTGATGGGTGGCGAGATTGGTGTTGACAGCACGGTCGGCGTTGGCAGCTTGTTCTGGGTCGAGCTGGGCGCGGCTCAGGGCCTTGAAATGCCTCCCGAGGCCACGCTGCCGGTTGCCACAGCCCCCGCGGGCATCGCGGTCGACACGCCGCTGCGCACCGTGCTCTGCGTGGAAGACAATCCGGCGAATCTGATGCTGGTCTCCCGGCTCTTGGAACGTCGCCCGGACATCCACCTGCTGAGTGCGAAGGACGGCCGGCGCGGCATCGAATTGGCCTGCGCAGCGATGCCCGAAGTCATCCTGATGGACATCAATTTGCCCGGCATCAGCGGTGTCACGGCGCTCAAGATCCTCGCCGGTGACCCGATCACCGCGCACATTCCGGTGATTGCACTCAGCGCGAACGCCATGCCCAGAGACATCGAGAAGGGGTTGGAAGCCGGGTTTTTCCGCTATCTCACCAAACCGATCAAGGTCGACGCGTTCATGGAAACCCTGGATCTGGCCCTGCAAGAGGCGCAGACCCGATCGCTGCGCACCATCGACGAGGCGACAAGCCCGTGACCATCGAACACGACATTCTGGGCGCCAACATCCTGATTGTGGACGATCAGGATGTCAATGTGAGGCTCCTGAGTCGCTTGCTGGCGGAGGCCGGCTACAGCCGCGTCGCATCGACCATGAAGCCGGCCGAGGTCTGCGCTCTGCACCGCCGGGACAACTACGACCTGATCCTGCTTGACTTGCAGATGCCGGCGATGGATGGGTTCAGCGTCATGGAAGCCCTGAAGACCAACGAACAAGAGAGCTACCTGCCGGTCATCGTGCTCACCGCCCAGCCTGGCCACAAGTTGCGGGCGCTGCAGGCAGGCGCCAAGGACTTCATCAGCAAACCCTTCGACCTGGTGGAGGTCAAGACCCGCATCCACAACATGCTGGAGGTCCGACTGCTGTACCGAAAGCTGGAGGCCCACAACAAGGACCTCGAACGCGCCGTGAGCGAGCGCACCGCGGAGCTGCGGGAAAGCGAAGCCCGCTATCGCAGCCTGACCGAGTTGGCCTCGGACTGGTACTGGGAACAGGACGATCACGGTGAATTCACCAAGGTTTCGGGCCCGGTGATGGAAATGCTCGGCCTTCGGGTGGGTCCATTGGTGGCGGGCTCGGCGCCGAATCGCGACGACGGCTGGGACCTCGCCGAGCGGAAAGCCTTGCAAGACAGCATCGCGGCCCGCCGGCCCTTCCTCGACTTCGCCTTCCACCGCACCAACAGCGACGGATCGCGGCAGCAGTTCCGGGTCAGCGGGCAGCCGATGTTCGATCAGGCCTGTCGCTTCGTGGGCTACCGCGGCATCGGCGTGGAAGTGACCTCAGGCAGGTAGCACGCAGCGCTGCACTCCGATGCCCAAACTTCACACGCCCAACCAAAACCATCTGATCGCCGCCCTGCCCACGGCGGAATTCGAGCGGCTGAACGATGCCCTGGAACTGGTTCCGATGATGCTGGGCGAGGTGCTGTATGAGCCTGGGACGCTGTTGCCCCATGCCTACTTTCCGACCACGGCGGTGATCTCGCTGTATTACGCAACGGTCACGGGAGCCGCCGCGGAAACCACAGGAGTCGGCCGCGAAGGCATGGTCGGCATGGCGCTC
>NZ_JBTRXV010000155.1:0-5002 GCF_054608695.1 Thiomonas sp. | reverse complement strand
TTCCGCCCGGATGGGCGTTTTGATGCACGCGTACTGATCTGGCTCTTGGGCAGCCTCGCGGTATTTTACCGCCGGCCGTTCGATGCCGATCTGGTGCGCTGCCGCTTTGCGCCGCCTTTTGACCTTCCGACCATCGTCGAAGCCCTCGATGCGCTCGGTTTTAAGGCTGCCGTGGCACCCTGGCCCGAGGGCGACTGGCAGGCGGTACCGTTGCCGGTGGTGGTGTTCCTTCCGATGCAAGCGTCGCCGGCCGCCCCGCCGGCCGAGGATGGCGCAAAGGCGGGTGCCGCGCCGCCCGATCCGCCGGACCGCGAAGCCGCACCCCCCACGTTCATCCCCGCCCTCGTCGTCAAAACCGACGGCCATACCCTGGCCCTCGTCCGTCCCGGCCAATCAACCCCCGAAATCCTCCCGGTCGAAGCCGCCCGCGCCCAGTGTGCGCCCGTTCTGCTGCTGGTGGCCGAGGCCGAGCCGCCGCTCACCGAGACCGCCAGCGAACCCGATGGCGCTTCCGAACCCAAAAAATCCTTCGGCTTCTCGTGGTTCGTACCGGAACTGCTGCGCCACCGATCACTCTGGCGCGATGTGCTGTTGGCCAGCCTTGCCATCCAGTTGGTGGGCTTGGCCATGCCTTTGTTCACCCAGGTCATCATCGACAAAGTCATCGTGCATCGCAGTCAAAGCACGCTCGTCGTGCTCGGCGTGGCGCTGGTAGCCTTCATGCTCTTTACCAGCGTCATGACGTGGCTGCGGCAGTACCTTGTCCTGCACACCGGCAGCCGTATCGATGCCGTGTTGGGCGAAAAGGTGATGCGGCATCTTCTGCGCCTGCCACTGCCGTATTTCGAACACCGGCCCACAGGCATGCTGGTGGCGCGGCTGCACGGGGTGGAAACGCTGCGCGAATTCGTCTCTGGCGCCACGGTGAGCCTCGTTCTCGATCTGCCGTTTCTCGTGATCTTCCTGGCGGTGATGTTCGCCTACAGTTGGCAGCTTTCGCTCATCGCCGTGGGGCTTTTGCTGCTGATCGTGCTGGCGAGCCTCGTCATGGTGCCGGTGTTCCGCGAGCGACTCGATCGGCAATTCCTGCTCGGTGCGCGCAACCAGGCCTTCCTCACCGAGTACCTCTCCGGCATGGCTACGGTCAAGGCCTTGCAACTGGAGCCGGATGTGGACAAGCGCTACGGCACGTATCTGGCCCAGTATCTTGCCGCCGGCTTCGCCACCCGGCAGGTGGGCAACACCTACCAGGTCGTCGCCTCCGCTCTGGAACAGACGATGACCTTATCCATCCTCATCGTCGGCGCCTGGCTGGTGATGCGGAACGTAGAACTGACGGTAGGCATGCTGGTGGCCTTCCAGATGTTCGCCAGCCGCCTTTCGCAACCGGTGATGCGGCTCGTCGGTCTGTGGCAGGAATTCCAGCAGGCCTCCATTGCGGTGAAGCGCTTGGCCGACATCCTCGACATGCCCCAGGAGCCCATCGCCCTCATCCCGCGGCGCACGGCAGGCGGCGCGGGGCGCATCGAAGTGAAAGGCCTGGGCTTTCGCTATTCGGAGCACCACCCTTGGCTCTATCGCGGCCTCGATCTCACCCTGCAACCCGGCAAGCTCACCGTGCTCATGGGCCCGTCGGGCTGCGGCAAGAGCACGCTGGCCAAACTGCTGCTCGGCTTCTACCTGCCGCAGGAAGGCCAAATCACCCTCGACGGGCGTGACATCCGCAGTCTCGCCGCCAACGAGCTACGAAGCACCTTCGGCGTGGTGCCGCAGGAGACGGTGCTCTTTTCCGGCACCGTCTACGACAACCTGATCATGACCCACCCGCATGCCAGCTTCGAAGACGTGATCGCCGCCTGCCAGGCCGCCGAAATCCACGAGGTCATCGAAAAACTGCCACAAGGCTACCAGACCGAAATCGGCGAGCGCGGCACGGGGCTCTCCGGCGGCCAGCGCCAGCGCGTCGCCATTGCGAGGGCTCTCTTGAAGCGCCCCAAGGTGCTCATTTTCGATGAAGCCATCTCCAACCTGGACCAAGCCACCGCCGAGCACTTCGCCCAGACCATCAACCGGCTCAAGGGCAAAGTGACCATGGTGTTCATCACCCACCAGATTCCGCGCGGACTGCAGGTGGATGAGGTAGTGAATCTAGGGCAGCACGCAACAGCGAGGAGTGTGGTCAATGAGCAGACATGACTGCACCGTCGGCCGGTTGGTCCCGGTGTCCTTGCCCGGGGTGGCAAAGAGGGGGCGCCTGCCCAACCCGCAGGGCGCGGGGAAGGTGCGGGAACTCCAGTAAACCGCCGCAACCGCAAGGGGGAGTGTGAAATGGCAAGCCAAAAACCCATACCACCTGCCGAGGAAACCAAACCGACCGGCAGCCGACGATTGCAAATGGAGGAAGGCGGCGTGATGAAAATATCCCACTCTGTAAAGGAACGGGGTTCAAGGCGTATGCGGTCGATATTCCTTCCCCTCTTGGCCTTGGTTCTCGCGCTGGTGCTGTGGCCGTCGCCTGGAACGGCGGGGGGCATGTTCTCCGGCTTGAGCGATTTCTTCCATGGCACGAAATCCATTGCCCGCGCCAAGGCGGAATTCGATCTATCACCCTACGGTGCCTCGGTCCTCGACTGGAGTCCGGACGGAAAATTCCTCGCGGTGAGCGGCATCCTGAACCCTTACGTCATGGTCTTCGACATACAGAGCAAAAAGCGGGTCATGACGCTCAGGAAACTCGCGGGCGGCTCGCACGGCCTTGCCTACAGCCCGGACGGGCGCTACCTCGCCGCGGGCCAGGCCTTCACGCAATGGCTCCAGGGGGTGTCGGTGATGATCTGGGACGCCAAAAGCGGTGCGCTCGTCAAGAGCCTCACCGGGCCGTTTCCGCCGGATAAGCCGGCCAACAGCGTGACCTATCTGGCCTTCAGCCCGGACGGGCGCTATCTGGCGGTGGGGTACGACGGAAATTTCCGGCACCCGCGAGACAACATCTACCTCTACGACACCCGCACCTGGGCACCCGTCAGATCCTTCGGCGATGCGAAAGACATCATTCATGGCGGCCTGTTGTTCAGCCCGGACGGCCGCCATCTCGCCCACGGCACGCTGGAGGGGGACATCCGGATTTGGGACGTGGCGAGCGGCCGGCTCGTCAGGGCGATCAGGGCGTATTCAAATGAGGCATATAAGAAGCGCTCAAACTCTAAGAACTCAAACGATGTGGAATCGCTGGCTTATAGCCCAGATGGCAAACAGATTGTTACTGGCACGGATACTGGGTCGGAATACGGACATCTTAACGAGGCCACGGGAGAGTTTGTCACAGGAAAAAACAACGAACAGGTGAAAGTATGGCGTGTAACTGGCAAAGGGGAGCTTATTAGGACGATTGATGGATTCACGACTTCGGTAGGGACGATTGCATTTAGCCACGATGGCAAATATCTCGTGACGGGCAGCGACGATAAGAAGGTCAAGGTATGGGATACGCACACATGGCGTGTGCTGGAGACATTTACGGCTTCCGACGCACCGATGTCAGCGGACTTTAGCCCGGACAGCAACTATCTTGCGGTCGGCTCGGGTGTGATTGCAAAGGTCTGGGAATTCAAAAAGTAAAGACAGCTTAACGAAAGGGAGATCAGCATGGCAACGACGCAAGAAAACGCAACTTTCAGCGCACACGTTTACGGTGGCGCGAACGCACCGGCACTGCCGAGTGGGTGGGTTCAGGTAGACGCGAGGAGTTTGCAGTCAGGGTTTTACGCAGAAGCCTACCGCAACACAGCCACCGGCGAAATCGCCATCGCCTACCGCGGCACCGAGCCGACCGATGGCGGCGATCTGCGCGCGGACTATGGCATTGCGACGGGGCGGGCTGACAGGCAATTTGGCGAAGCCTTGGATTTTGCCAATGGCGTTATCAACAACAACCCCGGGGTGCCGGTTTCCACGACGGGCCATTCCCTGGGGGGTGCGCTGGCGCAGTATGTCAGCGGTAGGAAGGAAATCCCCGGCGAAACCTTCAACGCGCCGGGCATCAAGAACATGTCCGGCCTGCTGCCCATGACCGGCAACAACGTCACCAACTGGGTGGTGCCTACCGATATTGTGGGGAATTACGGCGAGCACGTCGGCACGAAAAAGTATCTCCCCGCGCTGCCTGTTTCGCAGGCAGTTAACCTGCTCTGCATGTTCATGCAGGCCAAGCTGGCACAGCAGTCATGAATGGAGGATGAGACATGGAAGAACTCGATGTGGGAGGCGCCTTATTGATGGCTGGTGTTGGAATATTAATTTATGAATTTATTTGGTTATATATCTGGCTTGAGGTGATTAGGGACCCAAAGCAGGAATTACTTCAATTCTACAATGAACACCCGGTGGTCGAATATCTGGTTAGAATCGCTAAATCGATTTGGTGGCCAATGCTGTTTGCAGGTCTGTCATTGGTAAGTGGTGGATACTTCATGGGAGGATATCTATGAGTGCTATTCAAAACGCTGCTTCGGCAGCAGCGGCTGCAAGCTTCGTCGCCAGTCAAATTGGGAACAGCATTGCTGGTACATTCGGTATAGGATACGCTAAATTGGTTGTCGGAAAAGCCGCATGGGTGACCGCAGTTGGCGCACTCGGTGAAAAAATTGCGCAAGGAACTGCCACCGGCGGGGATTATGCAAATGTTATTCAGAAGACAGGTGATTTGTTGCTCGGATTGGGGCTGGTGACAGCGCAAGTCAATCCGTGGACGCGTATAGCGTTTACCGGTGTAAGTTCTGGATTATTTGTATATAACAACTGGGACAGAGCTTCTGACATCATCAATGGCGCTAAAAATAAAACCAAAACCGCCGCCACCATCCCCTCTCCCATCGTGCTCGACCTGGACGGCGATGGCGTGGAGACGACGGCGGTCAACTCCGGCGCCTACTTCGACCACGCCGGCGACGGCTTCGCCGAACAGACCGGCTGGGTTTCCCCCGACGACGGCCTGCTGGTGCGC
>NZ_JBTRXV010000154.1:0-5030 GCF_054608695.1 Thiomonas sp. | reverse complement strand
GTGCCGCTGATGCCGTAGACGGCCACTGTGGACGCCATCGGCAGGGTCAGGGCGCCGCCGGAGGCCGCGAGAGGGATGCCGTTGCTGGTCGTCAGGGACGAGGACACGGAGCCGAAGCCGAGGTAGATGGATGCGGTGCCGTTGTTGATCACGACGATGCTGGTCCGGTTGCTGAGGCCGCTGTCGAGGCGGGTCGCGCTGGTCCCCACCGTGACGGCGGTCGGGGCGGAGGCCGAGGTTGGGGCCGTGGAGCCGCCCGACGAGCCGCCGCCGCCCCCTGCAGCCGTCACCGATGCCGTGTACAGCACCACGAGGTTCTGCACGACCCCGCTCGCCGAAACACTGAAGTCGATCGACTGCCCCGACACCACCGGGATCGGGAACGGCCCCCCGGCGGCCCCCGCGGTCAGGGCGGTGCCGCCGTTGAGGTCGATCCACTTGATGCCGCCATTCACCGTGAAGATGAAGGTGGAGGCCGTATCGACGGCGCCCGAGAGGACCACGGTGCCGTTGGCGGGCACGCGCCAGCCCCGGCCGCCGAAGACACCCTGGTTGGCGGTCACGTAGAGGCGAACCGCCTGAAAGACGGTCTGCGGGAAGTTGGAGGTCGGGACGAACTCGGCGGGTGCCTGCCCACCGGGGACGTAGCGCGGGGGGAGCCACAGCCCCCCCGGCACCCCGGCGGGCGACCGGCCCTGCACGATCCCGAGGGCACGGGCCACGTCCGGGGGGAGGTCGGCCACGTCCACCCCGGCGAGGGCCTGGCCGTGCGGGCCGTAGACGGTCCCGATGCCCACGGGCGACACCCCCTCAGATGAACAGGCCCGCGATGGCCTTGTCGAAGACGTATGGGTCGGAGAGTTCGGTACGGTCCTTCACGAGCCCGAACAGCACCGCGAGGGTATCGGACATGCTGCACTGCGCCACCTGGACCCGGATGCCGTAACTGCCGTCCGTGCCGCCCTGGCCGGTCTTGGCGTTCAGTTGCAGGGTGTCGATCGCGGGGAGCCAGAAGTGCCAGTCGCTGTCGTCAACCTGCTGGAACCCCATCCCCTGGACGGTGACGTAGGTGGAGTTGTCGCGCGAGATGGGGACGGCGACGTTGGAGGCACCGGGGATGCCCAGCCGGATCAGGATGGGGAAGCGGCCCGCGAAACCGCCCGTGGCGGTCCGGCGCAGGTCGGCGGTGTACCCGGCGAAATTGGCCGAAGAGGAGGTCGTTGAGGGATAGAACCAGTCGGGCGTCTCCTGGTAGGCGCGCCCCCGGAACAGGTTCTCCCGCAGCCATTCCGCCGAGTTCGGTCCGCCGTACCCCGCATCCACGATCGACTTCAGCGCGTCCAGGCCGCTCATGGTGACATCGCCGCTGGCGTCGAGGACGTTCAGGTTCTGCAGGGCCGTCAGTTCCGCCGCCGTGAGGGCGTACCACTGACCCGCACCGCCGCTGAGGCCGTCCCGCTGGGCCAGGAGCTTGTCGATCGCGGTCAGGCGCCGCAGCCGCATGCCGAAGTTGGTCTGCCAGTTCGCGGTGGCGGAGGCGTTGTTATTGACCAACTGCGCCTGCACGTTGTACACGCCCGCCACCTTGGCCGGCTCCTGCAGGAAGCGCGTGTGGGCCGCCGCGGTGTTGCCGGGGGCCGAGGTGAGCCCGGGGTTGTCTGCGCTGTCGGCCGAGTACGTCAGGAAGGTGGTGCCCGCGGTGTCCCGGCTCGTCTGGATCATGGAGACCTCGGCCCGCCAGGTCGGGGACCCCTTGACGTTCCAGTCCTTCAGGTTGATGAGGGGCGTGGTGCCCGTCGAGAGACTGGATGCGTTGCCGGTCCCGGCGAACGGCCAACCCGTCCAGACGGACTCCTCCATGAGGTACTTGGCCTGCTGGGCCTGCGCGACCTGGAAAATGGCATCCGCCACGACGATCCCTCCCCTTCAGACGTACAGGACCCCGATGCCCGCCCACCCCTGCTGCGGGTCCTCGATGATCTCCCGGTGCCGGCAGCGGCCCCGCAGGTCCGCCCACACCTCGTCCACCGCGCTCAGGTTGCGGTCGGGGTGACGGCAGATGTCGTGGAAGGCGACGATGCCGCCGGGCCGCACCAGGGGGGCGAACGTGTCGAAGTCGGCGCGCACGCCCGCTGCGCTGTGGTCGCCGTCGATGAAGAGGAAGTCCACCGGCCGGTCCCCGAGTTCCGCGCGTATCGCCGCCAGCGCCTCCGGGGCGTGGGAATCGGCCGCCAAGAGGCGCAGGGTCTGGCCGGCGCGGTGGGGGATGTGCTCGGGTGGCCACGCATCCACCCCGATCAGCAGGGCGTCGTCGGCCGCGCCCAGCGCCCAACGCCCGAGGGTGCCGCCCTGGGCGACCCCCACCTCCAGAACCGTGGCGGGGCGTAGGTCGGCCACCATGTCCATGGCCCGCTCCAACTCCGACCGCACCTGCTGCGCCGGGGGCAGGCTCGCCAGGACCGCTAGCCCCTCCGGCCGGCCGGTTTGCACGACACCGGCCCGGCCCACCGCCTCGCCGACCCATGACGCCTCTGCGCAGGGGTGGTTGTGCTTGCACTCGGGGGCGTGGATGTGCCAGCGGGCCCCGAAGGAAGACATCCACACGCACACCCGGCCGTCGAGGTCGCCCCACTTGCCGGACTCCCACCCGGCGGGGTGCTCACGCTGGAAGGCCGCGGAGAAGCGGGAGAGACCGAAGCCGGCGTAGTCGGCCCACCGGTCATCGATGGTCCCCCAGCGGGTTCCGCCGTCCTCCAACCGCACCCGGTGGCAGAAGGGCTCCCAGCACTTCCCGTTCATGTCCGGGCGCCGGTGGGCGTACCGGGCCGAGAGGGCGTCGAGGTCGATGTTCAGGCGCTTCAGGACCGCCAGGCTCTCCTCGTCCAGTTCCGGCACCTTCGCCTGCATGTAGTCGATGGTCTGCAGGGCGTCACTGGCGAAGTGCAGGCGGTACGCCTGGGCGCAGGCCGCCTCCGGGCACGCCTCCAGGTGCAGGAGCATGTCGAGCGTCGGCACCATGTCGTGCTCGAGGATGCAGAGGTCGCCGGCCCCCCACCGCTCCCGCAGGGCGTCTTCGTAGGCGTGCTCGCCGTCAAGGGCGAGGTGTTCCACCTGCCACCCACGGGACAACAGGGCGGGCTCCAAAACCTGCAGGGCGGCCCACGTCTCGCGCTGGCGGGCCTGATAGCCGGGGAGCGGGCTGTGCACATGGAGCAGGCGCATGACCGGGCCCCCTTCGGGGCCAGCATAGCAAAGCGGGCCCCCTCCACCGCTTGGAGGGAGCCCGCCCCGGTTCACGCCGCGCGCCGGACCCTACTCGTCCGCCCCGACCTCGCCGGCGGGGACGTACTCGATCCACACGCCGCTGTTGGTGCCCAGGCTGGAGTTCGCCGTCAGGGTGGCGCTCGGCGACTCCGCCGTGCCGGTGAAGGCGAAGGCGTTGCTCACGCTGGACGTGGCGGTCGTGATGGTGCCGGTCTGCATGGCGATCGCCGTCGCCGCCCCGTTGAGGAAGTACACGCCCTTGATCGCCGCCGCCGGGCACGTGAGCGTGATGGTGCCGCTCGCCGACACCTGCCGCACCTCGGTCTTGGTCTTCAGATAGGCCGCTGCCACGGATCAACCCTCCCAAGCCGGCACCCGCGGCCGGCCGCGCATTCTCAGGCGACTTCGACCTTGGTGCCGGCGGCCGCGAAACTGGCATCCCCGGCCGCGATGGTCCCGGAGACCGACTGGAACACCGGGGCCACGTTGTTGCGGTGCATCAGGACCCGCCCGAGGGCGTCGACGTTCGCCAGCGTCACGACCTGCGTGCCGTTGCCGCCGCCAGTCGTGGTCTCGTTCCCGTAGGCGAGGTTGTTGGAGTTCGCCGTCACGAACTTGCCCTGGTCGGTCTCCTGCGGGGTCAACTGGCCGCCGACGCTCCACGCCACGTAAGCCTGCTGGCCCGCGGTGTAGAGATTGAAGCCGGCGCGGTCGTACAGGACGGCATCCTTGCTGTTCTGCAGGGCCTCGCCCGGGTCGTAGACGCTGGAGATGCCGTTCACCGTATCGGCGGACGAGACGTTGCCGGTGTTGCCGCGGACACTGTTGCTGTCCGAGAGCACATACCGGGCGCCGCTGGCCGCCGCCTTGGCGTTGTAGGCATAGACGATCCGGCGGTTGACCTTCACGCCGGTCTGGCTCGTGCCGCCGGGGCCGTTCGTCCAGCCGTCCAGCGTCCCGAGACCCGGCCACTCGTGGGTCGCCGTGAACGCCTCCGTGGGCGGCACGTCCCACTGGATGGTGCCGTCATACGGGTAGCCCAGGAACTCCTCGAGGTCGGTGGCGTCGAGGAAGTCGCCGTACACCCGGACGCGCATCGGGACGATGGCGCTGCTCGTCCAGCCGGCCGACGAGGCGACGTGGAGCGTCAGGCTCTTGTCCACCTTGTAGCCGGTGATCTTCGTGGGCAGGTTCTCCACCGGGTTGATCAGGTTCTCACGCAGCATCTCGCGGGTGGAGTACCCCAGCAGCAGGAAGACCTGCGCCGCCTCGGGGTTGAACTTCGCCCGGCCGAAGGTCGGCAGCATGTTGACGGGGTACCCGACATCGAAGACCTGGTAGTTGCTCAGGTCGGCCGTCCCGTTGGAGAACCAGATCGAGGCGTCGGGGAAGGTCACGGCATCCTGGATCGGCGACGTGACCGTCACCAACAGGGCCTCGCCGACCAACCCCTGCGGGATCAGGGACGAGATGTTGGCGTTGGTCAACTTGGCGCTGTTGGACCCGGACACCAGAGACGCGCTGCCGCTGGTCGGGCAGCGGAAGTCCGTCTGGCCGGCCGCCAGGCTGTTCACCGTCACGTCCAGGAGCTTGGGACGGGTCTTATATGCGGTCCAGCTCGGCATCGGTCACAAACCTCCCGTGGGCCCGATTACCGCGGTCCCTCAGAACGCCGCGCGGCCAAAGGTCCCACCGCGGTAACCCCGCAGCGTGCGGGCCGCCGGAGGCGTGGCGACCGGGGCCGCCGCCGCGTTGCCGCCCCGCAG
>NZ_JBTRXV010000153.1:0-5278 GCF_054608695.1 Thiomonas sp. | reverse complement strand
GAGGCGGCGCTGGCGGCGTTCGGCGCGGCGCACGCCATCTTCCCGGAGAAGAAGATCCATCTGCAGTACACCACCACCAGCCCCAAGCTGCATAAAGTGCTGGGGGTGGAGTCGCCGGCCTTCGACTGATCTGCCGTTTCTGAATATCAGCCTTTTTAACGCATCCCTTTTTAACGCATCCCTTGTGACTGGGATCCGGGCTGGCTCTTGCTGACAGCTTTAAGCCCAGGCTATACTTAAGGGCTGTTCCCTGATAGCTCAGTTGGTAGAGCGACGGACTGTTAATCCGCAGGTCCCTGGTTCGAGCCCAGGTCGGGGAGCCAAAAATATCTAGCAAAATCAAGGCCTTACGGTGAAAGCTGTAAGGCCTTTTTCTTTGCGCCTCTGAGTTTGGTTCATTTTTGGTTCACTTGGGTACACTCTCAGCCACCGAGTTGAACCAGGAACCGAACCATGGCGAGCTTTCAAAAACGTGCTGGTGCGTGGCGTGCGTTGATCCGCCGCAAGGGCTATCCGGTCATCTCCAACACCTTCGACACCAAAGCCGAAGCCGAAGCCTGGGCGCGCAAGACCGAATCCGACATCGACCGTGGACAGCATGTCGACCACCGGCCCGCGAAGATCATTTCGTTCGCCGACTGCCTGCGCCGCTACGACGCCGAGGTCAGCAGACTAAAAAAGGGCGCCCGACAAGAACACTCGCGCATCGAATTCTTGCTGGATCACCCTCTTGCTGGGCGCGCTATCGGCGATCTCCGCGGCGATGACTTCGCACGTTACCGGAACGCTCGATTGAAAGAGGTTTCCCCGGCTTCGGTTCGGTTGGAGTTAGCTCTGGTTTCGCATTTGTTCAGCACGGCAATCAAGGAATGGGGTCTGGGCCTGTCCGTCAATCCGGTTAAGCAGATCGCAAAACCCAAGGTCCAGAATGCTCGCGACCGGCGGTTCACCGGCGATGAGGATGCAAGGCTGTTCGCCGCCATTGATGCGATCTGTGCTGCTCGCCATAGCCGGGCTGTCGTTCACCCGCGTGACTGGCTTCGCCAACTCATCACCGTCGCACTAGAGACCGCGATGCGCGAAGGCGAACTGTTGTCAATGACTTGGGAAAACCTGCATGTGAAAGAGCGCTACGTCCTGTTGCCGGACACCAAAAACGGCACAGCGCGCAGAGTGCCTTTATCTCGATCTGCGCTGCATGCGATTGCGGCGACACCCATGCAGAGATCCAGTCAGCGCATTTTTGCCGTCTCGCAAACCATGGTCAAACAGCACTGGCTCCCAGCGCTGAAGGCTGCCGGCATCCAGGACTTCCATTTCCACGATCTGCGGCACGAGGCGACCTCCCGCATGGCGCGCAAGCTGCCAATGCATGACCTGATGAAAGTCACCGGGCACAAGACCGCCGCAATGCTGGCGCGCTACTACCACCCTGTCCCCGCAGATTTGGCCGCCGCGCTGGACGCTTGAGCGCCCCGCTTTCATTGCCCCTGCTTTTGCCTTGGTGCGCCGCGCCGGCGGCGTGCCTTGGCTTTCCTTCTCGCTCACCCCACGGTGCCGCCCCAGCGCATATCCCTATGCCGGGTGCGGTTCGCGGATTTTCTGCGATGCTCCTTTGCCGCGATTTGCGGGTGGTGCCGACGCACCCGGCACCTTTTTCTGGAGCCCTGGATGCGCCTCATCATTGCCGAAAAACCGTCCGTCGCCCAGGCCGTCGCTGGCGTGCTGGGCGGTGCCAGGAAAGCTGACGGCTACATTGACTGCCCGAGTCTCAAAACCCGCGTGACCTGGTGCTTCGGCCATCTGCTGGAACAGGCGAAACCCGAGGACTATGTCGGAGGGCGTGTCGACTCCAAACACCTGCCTGTCATCCCGGATCGCTGGCAACTGCAGCCCCGTGATGGCGGGGCGGGCAAGCAGGTCAAGGTGATCCGCGATCTGCTCAAAGACGCCACCGAGGTGGTCAACGCTGGCGATGCGGATCGCGAAGGGCAGCTGCTGGTGGACGAGGTGCTTCTGTACCTGGGCTGGAAGGGCAAGACATCGCGTCTGTGGCTGTCCAGCCTGGACGACGAAAGCGTCCAGCGCGCGCTGGTCACCGTCAAGAGCAATGAAGCCATGCGTCCGCTCTATGAATCCGCCCTGGCGCGTCAGCGCGCCGACTGGCTGATGGGCATGAACTGCTCGATTGCGCTGAGCCGCAATCTGCAAGCCGTGGGTGTCCAGGGGGCCTGGAGCGTCGGCCGGGTGCAGACGCCGACCCTGGCACTGCTGGTCGACCGCAAGCGCGAGATCGACCACTTTAAGCCCCGCGATCACTACCAGGTGGAGGCGGCACTGGATGGCGACACGCGTGCGCTGTGGCAGATCCCCGAGGACTTGCTCATCGATGGGCTGCTTCTGGACAAGGTCGCGGCCGAGGCGGTCGCCAAGGCTGTGCAGGGCCAGAAGACGACGGTGGAAAAATTCACCCGCAAGACCGGTGAGCGTACCGCACCGCTGCCGTACACCCTGGGCGCCCTGCAGAAGGCGGCCAGCAGTCGTCTGGGCCTGTCTGCCAAGGACACGCTGGCGGCGGCGCAGGAGATCTATGAGGCCAAGGTTGCCACTTACCCTCGCACCGATTGCCCCTACCTGCCGATAGAGATGCATGGTGCAGCGGCAGGCATTCTGAAAGCCATCGGCGGCGAGGGCATTGCCGGACTTGACCCGGCGCGCAAGCATGCGGCCTGGAACACCGGAAAGGTCGAGGCGCATCATGGTCTGATTCCGACTGGACAGAATCCGGATGCGGCTAGCCTGTCGGTCAATGCCAAGCGGGTGTTCGACCTGATCCGCGAGTCCTACATCCGCCTGTTCATGCCGCCCGAGAAATTCGAGAGCCGGGAAGCGATCTTCGTCTTCTCGAGCCGTGAGCGTTTCAAGGCCGCGGCGCGCATCGTGTTGGAGCCGGGCTGGACGAAGCTCGGCGCGCAGGAAGAGGGGGCGGGCGAGTCAGCCGAAGCGAACGGCAAGCTGCCGATCCTGGCCGAAGGTCAGGTGCTGGCCTGCGCCGCAGCGCAGGTCCTGTCCAAGCGCACCGCGCCGCCGAAGCCCTACACCGACGGCACGCTCATTGCCGCCATGACTGGCGTGCATAGGCTGGTCACGGATCCAAAGCTCAAGGCGCGACTGAAGGAGACGTCAGGGCTGGGCACCGAGGCGACGCGGGCCTCGATGATCGAGGTGCTCATCACCCGCGAGTACGTCGAGCGCCGCAAGAAGGAAATCCACCCGACCGATCGGGGCGTGCAGTTGATCGACATGCTGCGCAAGGTGGCGCCTGATCTGGCCGATCCAGGTTACACGGCGCTGCAGGAAGATGCGCTGGCTGATATTGCGGCAGGACGCGCGCCGTTTGTGGGGTTCATGGATGGACAGACTCAAGCAGCCCGCCAGTTCACCCGCACCTTCCTGGATGGCAAGCTGACGGACAACCAACTGGTGATGCACGCCTGCCCGGCCTGTGGCGCTGCGCGCTGCGCTGCGCTCAAGAGCAAGGCTGGGACCGACTATCACCGCTGCATGGATTGCCAGGCGGCGTTCGGCGATGACGGTGGCAAGCCGGGCAAGCGGTTTGAGGACAAGGCCACTGGCAACGGTGCCGGCGAACGGAAGACCGCCGCGCCCGCAGCGATGGGACCGCAATGCCCGAGTTGCAAAAAGCCAACGTTCAAGAACGAGACCAAGACTGGCAAGTCGTATTACCGCTGCCGCGGTTGCAAGGCAGCATGGGGGCCGGATCGTGGGAACGACAAAAAAAAGTTGGGCAGCAATTGGGAGGCGATGAGATGACGAATGAAAAGGAACTCGACTCTCTTGAGGATTCGGCCTTGTTCATCGGAACGCTTGCCGTGGTCGCCATCGTGGCTTCTGCGGTGTTGGCTGCAAGCGTGTGGTTTGGCGTGCCTAGTGGAGCCTCAAAATGACGCCGGTGCTCTTACTACACCAGTGCGCGCCACAGGTTTCGGTGGTGACTATGGCGGCCATCATCAAGCAGGAAAGCAGCGGCAATCCGCTTGCGCTGCACGACAACACCACGGGAAAGAGTTATCGCCCCGCCAGCTTGGCGGAAGCGGCCAAACTGGCGGCCGACCTGATTCAGCAGGGTCACTCAGTCGATATTGGTCTCGGGCAGATCAACAATCGCAATTTGCGGCGACTGCATCTCAAGGCGGAGCAGGTTCTTGACCCCTGCACCAATATCCGTGCGGCGCAAACGATTTTGCTGCGTGGCTGGAAGCAGTCGCGTGGCGATTTGCGCGGAGCACTGGCGGCCTATAACACGGGGAATACCGGGTCGGCGGTTGGCGCCCAATATGCCGCGCAGGTCTTTGGGCAGGCGGGGGTCATCGTGCCTGCCATTCCTGGTGGAAAGCTGCCAAACTTGACCTTTGCAGTCGGCCCTACGCGGCAAGCCGTTGGCGGCTTGCCGCCTGTTCGCCCAGAGATTACATCGACGCCGCAGGCCAGCCCGCTGTCACCACGAATTGGGGCGCTCGCGGTGGCGCTGCGGTGATCAGGCTTCAGGGCACCTCGAATTACCCGATTCTTGACCTGACCTGACCGTGATGACGCCGCGATCAAACCCATTGCTGAGCCAAGCGAAGGGTAGCTGGGAGATCTTTCCGCCCTTTGGCGTCCGGATTCGGTCGGTTTCGACCGATCCAAGCCCATTTCGTGCGTCAGAAGGGCTGCGGACCGACCTCCATCAGCGTGCACAGACGCCGCAGGTTGTAGGCCGCCACCTTCCAATGCAGATGCAGCGTAGCGCGGTCCAGGCCGATCGCGCGCAGCGCCTTGCCGCCCATCTGCTCCAGGCTGGCGTAAATGGGCTCCACGCGGGCACGAGTTTTGGCAATGCGCCGGTTGCGTCGCTCCTGGCAGTCCGACAACGGTTTGCCAGCCTGACCCTTGCGCTGGATATGCATGCGCCAGCCCTTGGCCGTCGGGCGCTGCTCGCGCTCACCGTCGACGTAGCCCTTGTCGGTCCAGACATCGCGGCTGGTGTTGCCCGCGTCGAGCACGCCCTCAAAGTGCAAGGTGTCGTGCTCGCTGGCCGTGCTGACATGCAGGCAGCGAATCATCTTGTGGCGCCGATCGACGCTACTGGAGAGCTTGTAGCCGAAGTAGCTCTTGCCGTGCTTCTGGGCCCAGCGCGCCTGCACGTCCTTCTGCCGGCGCTTGGCCGGCGACCACTCGGCCGGCATGGCGTCCTGCTGAACGATCTCTTTCTCGT
>NZ_JBTRXV010000152.1:0-5292 GCF_054608695.1 Thiomonas sp. | reverse complement strand
TGAACCGCCCCGGCTTTCGTGGAGGCCGGTTGGTTTAAGTCAGGCCACCACCATGGAGGTCTGACTGGCGAGTTGCCGATAGTAGTTTGCCTCAGCTTCTGCCGGCGGGATATAGCCCAGGGGTTCCATCAGTCTGTGGTTGTTGAACCAAGCTACCCATTCCAGGGTCGCCAGCTCCACCGATTCCTTGGTTTTCCAGGGGGCACGGCGATGGATCAGCTCGGCCTTATACAGCCCGTTGATCGTCTCGGCCAGGGCGTTGTCATAGGAGTCGCCCTTGCTGCCTACAGAAGGCTCAATCCCAGCTTCAGCCAGCCGCTCGGTGTAGCGGATGCTGACGTATTGCGATCCGCGGTCCGAGTGGTGAATCAAGGCATCGTCGCGTTCGGGTTGCCGGGCGTACAGCGCCTGCTCCAGGGCGTCGAGCACGAAGTCCGTGCGCATGGAACTGCTCACCCGCCAGCCGACGATGCGCCGGGCGAAGACGTCGATGACGAACGCCACGTACAGCCAGCCCTGCCAGGTGGACACGTAGGTGAAGTCGGACACCCAAAGGGCATTGGGCCGCGCAGCCTTGAAGACCCTGTGGACGTGGTCCAGCGGACACAGCGCCTTGGCGTCAGGGATCGTGGTGCGCACGACCTTGCCGCGCCTGGTGCCCTGCAATCCGAGCCTGCGCATCAGCCGCTCCACCGTGCAGCGCGCCACCACCACACCCTCGCGGTGCATTTGCTTCCAGACCTTGTCAACGCCATAGACCTGCATGTTCGCTTGCCAGACCTGTTGGATGTGGGGGATCAGCCGCTGATCGCGCTGGGTGCGTGCCGGCAGCAACTCAGGATGGCGCTGCCGGGCCGCATGCAGGCGGTAACCGCTTGGGGCGATCTGCAAGACCTTGCAGATCGGCTCGACCCCGAAGCGGTCACGATATTGATCAACAAATGCCTTCAGCTCTTGAGTCGGCGGTCGAGCTCCGCCTGGGCGAAAAACGCGCTGGCCAGCTTGAGGATCTCGTTGGCCCGGCGCAATTCCTTGACCTCGCGCTCCAGATCCTTGACCCGCTGCGCTTCTGCCGAGGTCACGCCAGGGCGCGTGCCTGCATCGACCTCGTCGCGTCTGACCCACTCCAGCAGGGTGTGCGCCGAGCAGCCGATCTTGGGGGCAATCGACTCCACAGCGGCCCACAGCGAGGGGTACTCACCGCGGTGCTCCTGCACCATCCGCACGGCGCGCTCGCGGACTTCAGGGGAAAACTTGTTTGACTTGTTCATGGCTCCATTCTCTTCAAGGTTGGAGCCTCCTCAAAAACCGGGGCGGTTCAAGATGAGCGGCCAGCTCGACCTACGTGCCGCCGGCTTGGCGGCCGACGCCAAGCAGAAGATCTCGCTCGGTCGCGGCCTGGTGCGCGAAGACGTGTCGGCGGTGCTGTTCGACGAGCCGCTCACCGTGATCGACCCGCACCTGAAGTGGCAGTTGCGGCGCAAGCTCAAGCAGATCCATCACGAGCTCAAGCTGACCTTGATCTACGTCACGCACGACCAGGTCGAGGCGCTGACCTTCGCCGAGCAGGTGGTCGTGATGACGCGCGGCCGCGCTGTGCAGGCCGGCAGTGCGTCGGAGCTGTTCGAGCGGCCGCAGCATACTTTTGTCGGCCACTTCATCGGTTCGCCAGGAATGAATTTCCTGCCGGCACGAACAGCAAGGTCGGACGTCGAGGTTGCCGGATACCGCGTGGCGTCAGCCACGAACGCACTCAAGGACGCCGGCAGCTTCACGCTCGGCGTGCGGCCTGAATACGTGACGCTCGCGTCGGCCAATGCCGACGGCGCCGTTCCCGCGCTCGTGACGCAGGCGCAGGACATCGGCACTTATTGGCTGCTGACCGCAGAGGTGGTCGGCAACGATGGGACCGCGATCCGCGCACGCCTGGCTCCGCACCAGCGCATTCCGCAGGCAGGCGAGACGGTGTGGCTGGCCATCGTCGGGCCGCACACCTGTTTCTACAGGAACGACGAGTTGATCGTGGGAGCCACGGCATGAAACCCGTCAACCAGAAAGCCTGGCTGCTGATCCTGCCGGTCGTGCTGTGCGTCGCGTTCTCGGCGATCCTGCCGCTGATGACGGTCGTGAACTACTCGGTGCAGGACATCATCTCGCCCGAGCGGCGCGTGTTCGTCGGCACCGAATGGTTCAAGGCGGTGATGCGCGACGACGACCTGCAGGGCGCGCTGCTACGTCAGATCACGTTTTCGTTCGCGGTGCTGGCAGTCGAGATTCCGCTCGGAATCGGACTCGCTCTCTCGATGCCGGCCAAAGGTTGGCAGGCGTCGGCGGTGCTGGTGCTGATCGCGATCTCGCTCTTGATTCCGTGGAACGTGGTCGGCACGATCTGGCAGATCTACGGCCGTACCGACATCGGCCTTTTGGGCGCGACGCTGGCCAGGCTCGGGGTCGACTACAACTACACCGGCAACGCAACCCACGCGTGGCTGACGGTGCTGCTGATGGACGTCTGGCACTGGACGCCGCTGGTCGCGCTGCTGTGCTACGCCGGGCTGAGGGCGATTCCCGACGCCTACTACCAGGCCGCGAGCATCGACGGCGCATCGAAGTTCGCGGTGTTCCGCTACATCCAGTTGCCCAAGCTGCGCGGCGTGCTGATGATCGCCGTGCTGCTGCGCTTCATGGACAGCTTCATGATCTACACCGAGCCCTTCGTGCTGACCGGCGGCGGGCCCGGCAACGCGACGACCTTCCTCTCCCAGTACCTGACGCAGAAGGCGGTCGGCCAGTTCGACCTCGGCCCGGCGGCGGCGTTCTCGCTGATCTACTTCCTGATCATCCTGCTGCTGTGCTTCATCCTCTACAACTGGATGCAGCGCGTGGGCACTGCCGACAAGGACGGCGCCCATGGATGACCGGCGCTTCAGGAAGCGGACGATCTTCCTGCTTCTCTACCTCGTGTTCGCCATCCTGCCGGTGTACTGGATGGTCAACATGTCGTTCAAGACGAACGAGGAGATCCTCAGCGTCTTCTCGCTCTGGCCGAGGGCGCTCACCTGGGACAACTACCGCACCATCTTCACCGATGTGTCGTGGTACTCGGGCTACATCAACTCGATGATCTACGTGGCCATGAACACGGCGATATCGCTGCTGGTGGCGCTGCCGGCGGCCTACGCGTTCTCGCGCTACAGCTTCCTCGGCGACAAGCACGTGTTCTTCTGGCTGCTGACCAACCGCATGACGCCGCCGGCCGTGTTCCTGCTGCCGTTCTTCCAGCTCTACACCACCCTTGGCCTGATGGACACGCACATCGCGGTGGCGCTGGCGCACCTGGTGTTCAACGTGCCGCTGGCGGTGTGGATCCTGGAGGGGTTCATGAGCGGCATCCCGCGCGAGATCGACGAGACGGCCTACATCGACGGCTACTCGTTTCCGCGCTTTTTCGTCACGATCTTCATTCCGCTGATCAAGTCCGGCGTTGGCGTGGCGGCGTTCTTCTGCTTCATGTTCAGCTGGGTCGAACTGCTGATGGCGCGCACCCTGACGAGCGTCAACGCCAAGCCGATCGTCGCGGTGATGACGCGCACGGTCTCGGCTTCGGGAATGGATTGGGGCGTGCTCGCCGCGGCCGGGGTGCTGACCATCGTGCCGGGAGCGATCGTGATCTGGTTCGTGCGCCACTACATCGCGAAGGGGTTCGCGATGGGCAGGGTTTGAATTGGTTGGCTCCCTCCCCCTTGATGGGGGAGGGTCGGGGAGGGGGTGAAAACGTGGCATGCCGCCATCCCATCCCCATCCCTCCTTCCCCCGTCGAGGGGGAAGGAGGGAACAGGCGCTGCGCGCCAAATGGGGAGTGCAATGTTCGATTGGATGGCCTGGACCTTGCCGGTGGCGGTGTTCTTCATCTGCATCGGGTTGATGCTCGTGGGCATGACCGTGTGGGAGCTCAAGTCGCCGACGGTCGAGCGCAAGGGCTGGTTGCCGATAGCCACCACGCGCGGCGACCGGCTCTTCATCGGGCTGCTCGCTGCGGCCTGCGTGAACCTCGCCTTCGTGGCCGTGAGCGAAAAGATGATCGTCTGGTTCGGGCTCGAACAGGAGCCGTCGATCTGGATCAGCTTCGTGGTTTCAATGCTCTTGCTCGGGCTGATCCTGCGCAAGGGCTAGGTCCGACATCTTTGAAAGAAAGGGAAAGGCACTCGGCCAATCCTTCCCAGCCGATGTGTCGTCATCTCAAGGGGAAGAACTTCAGGAGACATTGACATGAAATTGCACTTGAATGCTGTGGCCTTCGCCGCTGCCGCTCTGGCCCTCGGCCAAAGCGCTTGGGCCGGGGAAGCCGAGGCGAAAAAATGGATCGACAGCGAGTTCCAGCCGTCGACACTGTCCAAGGACCAACAGGCCGCCGAGATGAAGTGGTTCATCGACGCCGCTAGGAAGCTGCAGGCCAGGGGCGTGAAGGAGATCTCGGTGGTGTCCGAGACCATCACCACGCACGAGTACGAATCGAAGACGCTGGCCCGCGCCTTCGAGGAGATCACCGGCATCAAGGTCAAGCACGACATCATCCAGGAAGGCGACGTGGTCGAAAAACTGCAGACCTCGATGCAGTCGGGCAGGTCGATCTACGACGGCTGGATTTCCGACTCTGACTTGATTGGCACGCACTACCGCTACGGCAAGATCATGAACCTGACCGACTACATGGCCGGCAAGGGCAAAGAGTGGACCAACCCGGGCCTGGACATCAAGGACTTCATCGGCACCAGCTTCACGACGGCGCCGGACGGCAAGATATACCAGTTGCCGGACCAGCAGTTCGCCAACCTGTACTGGTTCCGCGCCGACCTGTTCGCACGTCAGGACCTGCAGGACAAGTTCAAGGCGAAATACGGCTATGACCTCGGCGTGCCGCTGAACTGGAGCGCCTACGAAGACATTGCCGAGTTCTTCAGCCACGACGTGAAGACCATCGACGGCAAGCCGATCTACGGCCACATGGACTACGGCAAGAAGGACCCGTCGCTCGGCTGGCGCTTCACCGACGCGTGGCTGTCAATGGCCGGCACCGCCGACATCGGCATTCCGAACGGCAAGCCGGTCGACGAATGGGGAATCCGCGTCTCGGCCGACGGCTGTCATCCGGAAGGCGCCTCGGTGTTGAACCGCCCCGGCTTTCGTGGAGGCCGGTTGGTTTAAGTCAGGCCACCACCATGGAGGTCTGACTGGCGAGTTGCCGATAGTAGTTTGCCTCAGCTTCTGCCGGCGGGATATAGCCCAGGGGTT
>NZ_JBTRXV010000151.1:0-5305 GCF_054608695.1 Thiomonas sp. | reverse complement strand
AACCACCTCACTCCGCAGTGTACCCAATCTGTACCGATAGAGCGGGGAATTGCCAAGGTGAATGTTGACTTATTGATTATTTTGGTGCCCAGGGACGGAATCGAACCGCCGACACGAGGATTTTCAGGGGAAAACCACTCCCGTAACGCTCTCGTAACTATACGCAACTCACTGTTTTCAAAAGAAACAGACCGCAAACAAACGCAGTCGAACGTAACCGGTTTTCCGGGGCTCTGACAGAAAAGTGTCAGAAGCCTTCGCAACCGCAGGATCAGTCTATGACAGATTATCAGATGTTCCAACCCAGAGGACACGCTGGTCCATGAGCGCACGGGATGAGCTGCAAGGCATTCGGAGCTCAGCCATAAAATCAGCGTGTCCCGTGGGGATATCGGGCCGGATCAACTACAAGACCGCACAGCAAATCCCACCTGAAGTCCGGGACAGCGCAAGCCTATCGGATAAGCTGTCGTTAGCCGGGCACCGTCCAGTCGGCAAGAGATATTTCCATAAACCGTTCCCCTTCCCCGCGCTCGGCAAAAAGCCGTCCATGCACCCTATCGAGCCGGTAGGTCAGAAAGCACTGCACGCCGTTTTCTACCAGAAGGTCGGGAGCCAGAACTGCCGCGACAAGGCCACGCGTTCGACGGAGGTCCCTGGCGGAATAGGTAAGGAACCCCGGCAGCCTGTTTTCATGGGCCTCGTTCCCCAATGCGCGGCATGGTGCCGGGTTCGTTGGGTGGTCAAAGACTCCAGCGTTTGCAAGTACCTTTGGGCGCAGGTCCAGTAGAAGACCAGTATACGCCACCCGGTGGACCCTGCGCTGGCCTTCTACCTGTGCTTCCCCCAAGCTCGCGGCGCTATCCTCAATGTCCTGCCAAAAATGGTAGCCTGTTTCATAAATGGTCGTTTCCAGGTCCGACCCGCCATACCAGCAACCGAAGTGTCCGTCTGAAAAACGGCTTGCGGCAGGATGTTCGAACGGCCAGAGAATAACGTCTGCAATGCCCACCAAGGCTTCTGCGAACTCAAAGGGTCGTTGCGTAGCCGGCGGAACGGCAGAGTAGGGCTTTACCGCCACTTCGTGTTCGATGAGTATTTGCGCTTCCTCCTCACTGTCGACCAGAGAGGCAAACAGGCTCCGGCTCCTCCGTAGGGATACAATGTTACGGAACCAGTCACGCTGCGCATCCCTGGTCAATCCCAGTTCGCTCACAGAAACCATCAATGCCCTCGCATACGGTCGACCTGTGCGCGAACCATTACGAGGCCTGGCAATCCATACTCCTGCACCACAGCTACCGGCGATCTGCCATGGAAACGCCGGTTGGCAGCACGCATCCATCCGTTTCTCAGGCCCGGATTCTCGGGATACAGAAGCATAAGGCCTTTGTAGATGCCCAGCAGGTGTCCTGCCCGGTCCAGGAGGTCGCGCGTATTGGCGAGCGGATGTCCCTCCGCGTAGCGCTTCAGGGTGGTACGGCTGTTCCCCCCCAAGCCCAGCAGGACCTGCCGCTCGGCGTTGGACAGGCTCCATTCATCGAAGGCGCGCATGAGTGCCCTGGCCAGTACGGCACGCCGGTGTTCGTCGGTGCATGCCGGCGCTCCGGAATTGGCTAACATCCGCTGATCCATGATCTCCATATGCAGGTCCCCCTGAGTGTGCACAGAAATTGTATAACTGATTCATACCTAAGTATAGATGATCACCATTTGGTATACTTCTGCCATCGACTGTGCCAACCCGTCGTCAAACTCCAGCTTGTTTAGGTTAATGGCTAGCTGTAACCCTCCCGCCTGTCAGCGGCCGTTCCACTGCGCTGGCAGCCGAGACCATCCGTTCCCATGAGCACCCGTGTGTGCGATGACGGTTGCTATACCTTTGGCTCTCACAGAACGGATGAAACATCCATGAATGATCCATCTATCTCCCGCCTGCTCACCAAGGCCGACCTCTGTAACCGTTTCGGCTTTTCACCACGAACCCTGGAGAATATGGTCAGGGCAGGGGACTTCCCGCCGCCGGTGCGCATCGGAAAATATGTATACTGGAGCGAAAAGGCTGTATCCGGATGGCAGCAAAGGCTGTTTTCTGCCCAGGAAAGCTGGGGAGGCAGTTTCTCCGCAAAAGCCATATAGAGCAAAGGACGCGCCGCAGACCGCCTGCAGGTCCACATTTTTCACCTACGGTATCTTTGTATGGGGCATCCATGGCGAAGGGCCACCTAGCGCGAGTTCGCCAGTCTGATGCCTGAAGGGGTGGTGCGCGAATGCATCGTCCGCAACATCAAACTGCTGAACACAGATTTTGACCCGCTGCGCGCCATCGGCGGCGAGTTCGCCGACGCAGTGGGAATCGCTCCTGAACCAAAACTTCCGGGGCAGCCTAGGCCACCCCGGAAAGAAACAACAAATGCATTCACCTCCCTTTGCTCATGTCGGGCGCCAACCCGTGTAAATGATCCTCGAACCGACCCCCCGCCAAGGGTGTCGGGCCGTCTCCGATATCCGCCGCCAGGCAGATTTTTCCATCCTTGCATTACCTGTCGTCTTTCGTTGGGGGAAGAATCTTCTCTTCCCTTTCCGGGTCTGGTTTCGGTCAAATCCCCAGATCCCCATCCCTGTCCTGCAGGGCCAGCTACTCAACAACGCTCCCCCTCTGGTACGTCCGTTTGATCGCGGACTCGCTTTTTCGCACCGGTGCCACCCAGTGCAGCGCCAGAGGTTCCCACGTTAGACCGCCACTACTGCGATCCGACACGCCATCTCTTCACCTGTCGCGCTAGCCGTATGGCTTTCGCTTCCGATTTCTGCCCGGGAGAGATTCCAAAGTCCCTGGGCCTACTCACGCGACGGCTTCCAGATTTGACCACCAGGACACTGCAGGTCCTGGCAATGGCTTGCCTGATCTCCACTTCGCACCCGCCCTGTCCTTTTGGACATGGGTGCTTTCACCGGTTGAGCTATTCGCCGACCTCCAGAGCTTGCGCCCCGGAGTGCCACCATCCCCAGATTTCTCCTGGATGGCTTACCCTCTCACGAGTGGTACTGACGCCCTCGGTTGTGGCACTGGTTCGACCTTTTCAAGCCGCCCCAGGGTGGGACTCCAACCCACTTTCGTTTGCGGTCAGGGTGCTTCCGGTCGCCCGGAGACCCGTTTCCGTGTCGCCCAATCTCGGCCTTTGGAGCCTTGGATTGGGTCGAATCCGGGGTGGTGAGCCCCGGAAGCGCCCGTTGCAACCGGACGAGCCCCATTACGGGCATCCGGCTACGGGCAATGCAACTCGTGACCGTTGGCAGCGGCGACGAGAAGGATGGTTATCGGAGTTCGGGATGCGTTGGCGCACATCCCTGCCCTCCTCTTATTTCTGGCGGCAGTGGGTGGATGTGGCGGCATCCGGGTCTCGATAGGATTTCTTTACGACCTGCAAAGTATAGGCACCGGATACACAGATTCCGTTTCTTTCCGAGAAAGTTTCTTTCTCTTCTTGGAATCTCTAGTAGTGTGCTGCGCACGTTCTCTGGTTCCCCGAAAGCACATTGTGCTTCCGGGGCCTGCCTGCGGCCTGCTTTCCTGCCTTTGGGATTCTCTGCGCGAAATCAGCCCGCGCCTCTTGTGCAAGCGGTGCCTATATTTCCTGTCCCTCATCAGACAGGAAACCGCATCATGCTCGATCTCCCCAGCCTGATCCCTGCCGGCACCTCGCCCATCCGCATCCCGCGCAGCAAGGCCGCCACCCTCCGTCTACTGCTGGAAACCGTTCAGCGCGGATCGCGTTACTGGACGGGTGGCATCATCCCGACGCATAAGGCCCTGCATCTCGCAGAGAAATTTGCCGACCGCTATGGCTGCACCGCCAGTGCCGCTACCCGCTCCCGCAACAAGGCACGGGGTATCAGCAATGCCACCCTGATTTTCTACCCGGAAAATGCCTCTACCCTGACGCCCCTGCGCTGGTGGCTGCTGGTCACTCCCGGCATCGGGCGGGTCTGGGAAGAGGAACAGCTCCAGGATACTGGCAAGCGCCGGGAACGACTCCATTGGGGAGACCAGTATGGGCTGGTCCATCTGCAGCGGGACAAAAAACACGGAGGCGGGCGGCACTGGACCTGGTGCATACAGGAGGCACACTACGAGGCACTGGAAGCCGCCATGCGTCAGTATGCCAGCGCACATGGCAAAAAAGATGCGCCAGAGCGCACCGATGATCTGGAACGTCTCCTCACCACCCTCCGCCGCATGCCCGGATTCCACGGCATCCGAAGGCAGCAGTGGGCCCTTTACGCCTTGGGGCAAAGTGTCTGGGATCGTACCCACAAAACCTCATGGCCGGGGTGGCCCCAGGAGATCCCCTATGTAGACAAGCGGCAGCCGGTCTATCACCGGCCAGAACCGCTGCGGCTCGATGTCCTGGTGGCTATGGCGGTGCGTAAGACCGCGGTGGAAAGTTGCTGATGGGGAGGCCCCGCTGGGAGGGTAAAAAGATGGACTGCCCCATGAGCATAAGTCAGCAACGTCCCTTTCTGCTCTCCCAGCCTTTGGTCGCACACCATGCGACCAACTCTACTGGTCACGAATTTGTGTTGGGAGGTATCCATGGTTGTTATGGGATGATGGTGGAGATCTTTGCCCGGGCAAGCTTCGACAAGGAGCGGTGTCGTCAGTTTTCCGTAGGGGATCTCGTGGATCGGGATCCCCAATCTTTGGAAGTCTTGCGGCCGTTGTGCGAACCCTGCTTTTTTCCCAGTTCTAGCTAATCACGGCACCATGCTTCTGGCTTACCCCGCCCACGATGACTTTGCCTTTCAGTCTTCCAATTGCTCCTGGCCAAATAATGAATAGCCGCTACTATATCCGCAAGTCGTCCAAAAACTCCGACGCGGGCTCGATGCCAGTGACTAGTAGATGGTCGCGTGCCCGCGTGCATGCGACGTAAAGCAAATGGCGCTCTGTGTCGTAGACCTCTTTCAAATCGGCATCATCACCCACAAGCTCAATGCGCTCCTGCAAAGGGATAACTTCATCGTCGCAGGCCATCACTGCGACGGAGCGAAACTCAAGCCCCTTCGCCAGGTGCATAGTGCAAATCGAGACAAAGCCGCTGGTCGTCTCAACATGCTCGTCAAGAATCTTGTATGGCAATCCGGCGGCATCGACAGCAGCTTTGGCACGGCCCAGCTCAGCGTCAGACCGAACGAAGACTCCGAACTCGTGAGGCACAACACCCGCCTTGGCTTGCTCAGCCAACCATCCTTGCACCCCTTTGATCTCCTTGAACCGCCCCGGGTATTGTAGAGGCTGATT
>NZ_JBTRXV010000150.1:0-5511 GCF_054608695.1 Thiomonas sp. | reverse complement strand
TCAACTCAGCCACGAGCTGGCGAGCAGGCTCGCCGACTCCAGGGCGTTCCAGGCTGCACGGTCCGGTCTGGTCACCTCAGCGGTGATCCGACTGTACCGCGCTGGTCTGGTTTAAACATACAAGGGCCTCACGCTCAGCACCGGCCACCGGCGCGCCGCCGCTGGCGTTCTCAAAACTCAGACGTGCAGCGCGGCGCTATCGAGACTGGATTCCAAGAAGAGCGCGCCCCTCTGGGCGCGCTCTCAATTGCTCTGCTTCTCGGAAACGGTGGTTAATGAGTCTGAGTCTGGACGCCGCGCAGGGCCAACTCTTCGACCCCAAGACGCGGGCCCTGCTGGTGGCGGAAGAACAGGCCGAGCCCCGGGCAAATGCACACCCCAGCGCCAGCCGCTGCCAGGGCAGCTTCCTCGGATCGAACATCGCTACGAGTCGACTCGGGGCTGTGTGCTGCCGGCCATGCCTTGACGCGTATCGGCGAAGAAATCAGCGAGCAACTCGATCGCGAGCCTACACGCTTCTTCGTGTATCGCCATATCTGCAGCAAGTACGCCGGTGCGCATTGCCCAGGCCGGCAGCAGAGCTGCTGTGCTTATGACGCTGATCGAATCGGCCAAGCTCTGCGGCGCCGACCCCTGGGCATATCTCAAAGACGTGTTGACAAAGCTGCCCACCTGGTCCAACAGCCGTCTGGGCGAATTGCTGCCGCACAACTGGGCGAAAACCATCACCCCTGCAGTCAGTACCTGACCTTCAGCTCAGGAGTCAAGATGATGTTCGCTTGGCGCATGCTGCCCAAGTGTGCATGGATGCCAGGCAAAGTGCCTGCGTTTGCCGGGTCTCAAGTCATGGCACCACGCGCCACGCGCGCGCCTGAGGAGCGCATGGTGCAGCAGCCTTGCTGCCCGATGTTCGGCGTCAACCGATCGTCATCAGGCTGGCGTTACCGCCAGCGGCTGCCGTGTTGACGCTGGTGACTCGCTCGCGGAGCAGCATTTCAAGCGGGTAATCCATCTGCGTGAGCCCGTCGCGTGGCAGTGCGCAAACGGGCACCACCGCATGGGTGTGTTGTGCCAGTTCGGTTTGAAAGGCAAGAAGACCGGCAGGATCGCCGTCGTAGAGCGCCGCGTCGGGCGTCGCGTTTTGCGATGCGAGGCGCACATGGTCGTGCAGGGTGGAAGGCAGCAGCGCGGAGACGGCATCGGTCGCCTTGCCTGAAATCAGCGCGACGTTGGCCGTGGCCAGCGCGGCACCGACTTGCCGCAGCAAGGCTTCTTGCGTGTCGGCGCGGCACAAAATCGTACCCCGTGCCTCAAGCCGGTACTGGTTCTGCTCGCCAACTGGGCCTGGCAACACGGTGACCTGACGCGCCGGGGCATGCGCGGCGTAGGTTTGCAACGCCGCGGTCTCGACGCCCTGGTCTTGCAAGGCCTTGATGAGATCAAGCAGGGGCTGCGGCGTTTGAGCCGTTGACAAAAACGGTCCGCTTCCGGGCGCGATCAACCGGCGCAGATAAAGGGGACCGCCGGCCTTTGGCCCGGTGCCCGAGCGCGAATGCCCCCCAAAGGGCTGCACACCGACCACCGCGCCGATGATGTTGCGATTGACGTAAATATTGCCGGCGCTGATGCGCGAGGTCACGTGCGCGATCGTCTCGTCGATGCGGCTATGGATGCCGAACGTCAGTCCATAGCCCAGCGCGTTCACGGCGTCGATGGCGGCATCGAGCTCGCCGCGCTGATAGCGCAGGACGTGCAGCACAGGCCCGAAGACCTCACGCCCCAGGACATCGATCGACGGGATCTCGATGATTGTGGGGGGTACAAAATAGCCGTGACGGGCATCTTGCGGCAGTTCGGGGGCGCTGACCTTGAAGCCGCGGCCGCGCATCGCCTCGATGTGCGCGGTGATGGTGTCTCGCGCCTCGGCGCTGATGACCGGGCCCACGTCGGTGCAGAGTCGATCGGGCCGGCCGATGGCCAGTTCGGCGGTTGCGCCACGCAGCATCTCCAGCAGCCGGGGGGCGATATCGTTCTGAACCAACACGATGCGCAGCGCCGAGCAGCGCTGCCCGGCGGAGTCGAAGGCCGAGGAGACGATATCGGTCACGGCCTGCTCGGGCAAGGCGGAGGAGTCGACCACCATGGCGTTTTGTCCGCCCGTTTCGGCAATCAGGGGAATGGGCAGGCCCTGGGCGTCCAGGCGTCCGGCAAGCTGCGTCTGAATCAGGCGCGCCACCTCGGTGGAGCCGGTGAACATCACGCCACGGACACGCGCATCGGCAACCAGCGCTGCGCCAACGCGGCCGTCACCCGGAAGCAATTGCAGCGCGCCTGCCGGAACCCCGGCTTCCAGAAGCACGTGCACGGCATAGCTGGCAATGAGCGGGGTTTCCTCTGCCGGTTTCGCCAGAACGACATTGCCTGCGGCCAGGGCTGCGGCGACTTGTCCCGTGAAGATGGCCAGCGGGAAATTCCACGGGCTGATGGCCACGATCGGGCCGAGCGGGCGCTGCACGGCGTTGTGGAACTGCGATGAGACCTGGGCTGCGTAATAGCGCAGGAAGTCCACGGCCTCGCGCACCTCGCCGATGGCGGCAGGCAGGGTTTTGCCAGCCTCGCGCACGATCAGCCCCACAAGTCGGGGAAGTCGCTCTTCGAGAAGGTCGGCTGCGCGACACAGAATCGCCGCGCGATCCTGTGCTGGAGTGGCTTGCCAGACAGGCGCTGCTTGCAGCGCGAGGGTGAAGGCCGTGTCGATCAGGGCAGGATCGGTTTCGATGACCTGGCCCACCGTATCGCGCAGGTCGGCCGGGTTGAGGACCGGACGCGCCGGGCCCTGCACTTCACCGCTGCCCAGGATGGGCCGTGCCTGCCACGACATCTCAAGTCCTGCAAGCCCTGCAGAGGCCAGGGAGCCCAGGCGCTGTTCGTTGCTGAGATCGAACCCGGCGGAATTGTCACGGGTCACACCAAACAGCGCGCGCGGCAGCACGATCTTCTCGTGCCCAGCACCCAGCGGCACCACGCTCCTGGCCAGTTCAGCGGGGTCGGCGATGATGTCGTCGAGGCTCAGTTTCGGGTCGTTGATCTTGTGGACGAATGACGTGTTGGCACCGTTTTCAAGAAGCCTGCGCACAAGATAGGCGAGCAGGGTTTCGTGCGTGCCCACAGGGGCATAGATGCGACAGGGCCGGTTCAGGGTATCGGGCCCGACGACCTCCTCGTACAGAGGCTCCCCCATACCGTGCAGGCACTGGAACTCGTACTGGCCCACGTAGAAATTTTCTCCCGCCATCGCGTGGATGGCGGCTACGGTGTGCGCGTTGTGTGTGGCGAATTGCGGGAAAACGGCGCTGGGCGCCGCCAGAAGCTTGCGTGCGCAGGCCAGGTACGAGATGTCGGTGTGCACCTTGCGCGTGAACACGGGGAAATCTTCGAGGCCGTCGAACTGCGCGCGCTTGATCTCGGAATCCCAGTACGCCCCCTTGACCAACCGCACCATCAAACGTCGCTGGGAGCGGTGCGCGAGATCGATGAGGAAGTCCAGCACGAAGGGCGCGCGCTTCTGATAGGCCTGGACCACAAACCCGATGCCGTTCCACCCATGAAGCGCCGGATCAAAGCACAAGCTTTCTAGCAAGTCGAGGGAGATTTCCAGTCGGTCGGCTTCCTCGGCGTCGATGTTCAACCCGATGTCATAGTCGCGCGCCAGCCGCGCCAGCCGCGCCAGCCGCGGCAGCAGTTCGTCCACGACCCGCTGGCGCTGCGTGCGCGCATAGCGCGGATGCAGCGCGGAGAGCTTGATCGAAATGCCCGGCCCTTCGTAGATGCCGCGGCGCTGCGCTGCCTTGCCGATCGCGTGGATGGCCTGCTCGTAGTCGCGCAGGTAACGCTCGGCATCCTGCGCCGTGAGCGCCGCCTCGCCCAGCATGTCGTAGGAATGGCGGAACCCCTTGGCTTCCCATTTGCGGGCGTTGGCCAGGGCGTCGGCGATGTTCTGGCCCAGTACGAACTGCTCGCCCATGAGCCGCATGGCGATGTTCACGCCCCCACGCACCACGGGCTCGCCACTGCGCGCAACGAGACGGGTGAGGACCGAGGATAGATTGGCCTCGCTGCTGGTTGCAACGAGTTTTCCTGTCAGCAGCAGACCCCAGGTGGCCGCGTTGACAAACAACGAGTGGCCGCCGCGCAGATGGCTTTGCCAGTCGCCGGAGCAGATCTTGTCGCGGATCAATGCGTCGCGCGTGGCGGTGTCGGGGATGCGCAACAGCGCTTCGGCCAGGCACATCAGGGCTATCCCTTCCTGGCTTGACAGTGCGTATTCCTGCAGCAGCGCTTCGACGATGCCGCGCGTGCGTTTGGCACGCAGCTTGGTGGCGAGGTTGCGTGCGGTATCCTGCGCCGCCGCGGCCAGTTTCGGAGGCAGGGTGGCCTGAGCAAGGATGGCGGGGACACACTCGGGCTCGGGCCTGCGATAGGCTGCGGTGATGGCCGCGCGCAGCACGGTTTGCGGTTGCACGTCCTGCGCCAGATCGAGAAATGGCACGACCGGGGATGCTGGATGGTCTTGCTGCGGCGCGGGCTTGAGTTCGCCATCATGCGGGTCGGCCTCCAGTGCGTCTCCACGTTCGAGCCGCTCCAGACCTTGCAGGATCATCTGCTTAACGACGAAATGCGGCGTGCGTCCATGCGCCTCGGCCGCAGCTTTGATACGAAGACGAACATGGTCATCAATTTTTACACCGATGGTCGTCACTGGCATGGTTGCACCTTTCACATGTTGGAGTCTAGAATGGTCACACCTCTTCTTGGAAAAGTAAAGCTTTTCAACTCTTTGGTGTCACCTTTATTCGTTGATAGGTGCAACTTTTGAACGCCATGGCGGTGCACAACAACATTTTCGCAAACCTGTGGCGCACAGCCCCCACGTCGATGATCGGGCGTTCGCCTGAACCGGCGTGCTTGACCGGGGCCGGTGTGCTTGACCCACGCGACGAGAGCCACGTCGAACGGTGCACACCGTCAACCACCTTGTTGGCGCCAAAACCCGATGCGCGTCGCGAATCGATGTCGACACAAGCGATGCAGTGTCCGGCGAGACGGAGGATGTGCTTGCAGGCGTGTGCCGCGTCTGATGCGCCCCTCGCCCCGGGCTGGAATCGAGGTGCGCTTGATCTTTTGCCGTCCGCTGTCGTCCTCTCGCCTGGGACTGCGCATCAACGGACTGGTGCTGGGCATCGGCTCCTGCCGCTGCGAACAACGGCCGGACTGCGGCCACTCACCTTCACATTGCCAAACTAGGAGACAAGCAGCATGCGACACCTGTCCAAGACGATTTTTTTCACCCTGGCCACTGCCGGCCCTTGCCTGGCTGCTGCGCAGGCCTTTGCGGCTTCGCCCATCAAGATTGGCGTGCAGGCGCCGATCACCGGCCAGTACGCCAACGAAGGCCAAGGCATTGCCGATGCCGTGAAACTGCTGGTGAAGCAGACCAACGCCAAGGGCGGC
>NZ_JBTRXV010000149.1:0-5538 GCF_054608695.1 Thiomonas sp. | reverse complement strand
TCAAACCCAAACGCATAGCGACCAGAGCCCTCTTCGAGCTGTTGTTCCCGCAGGATGGCAGCAACGCGCCCGGCTGAGCCTCGTGCGGCACATTGAGCGTCCGCCCCGAGTTCTCTGCCTCCTTCGGCCCTGACAGCGGCGCCCATAGCCGCAGCGCCGTGGGCATGGCCGAGTCGCCATTTGGCATTTCGGTCTATTGATGTTTCCCAAATTCGTGACGGTCCAAACCCCTCCCCACCCCAACCCTCCCCATGCATGGGGAGGGGGCGCCTCCTCCCCTACCGCGTGGGGGAGGTTGGGAGGGGGGAGCTTTGTGCGCCGCTTTGCGTCTGTCGCCCATTCTGAAAATCTCAATAAATTGAAGATGCGGTCGAACTCGCCGCTTGAATCACACGACCACAAGGAGCACCACCATGGCCGCTTACATCTACGCCGACATCGACATCACCGATCCTGCCGCCTACGAAACCTACCGTCAGCAAGTGCCGGCGCTGATTGCAGCCCATGGCGGGCGCTATCTGGTGCGCGGCGGCGCCGTCGAGGTGCTGGAGGGCGACCACGTGCCGCGGCGCCAGGTCATCCTCGAATTTCCGGACATGGCTCATCTGCAGGCGTTCTACACCTCGCCGCAGTACAAGACGCTGATCGCGATCCGCCAGGGCGCCTCGCTTGGCAGCCTGCTGGCCATTGAAGGCGTGTGAACGTCTCGCACGCCTTCAATGTGTGGTGAACAAGGCCAAGCCGACGAGCTCAGCACCGCATCAGGGTCGATCGTCCGAACAGGCTCTCGATCAATTCCACCGCCATGCCGGCCGTGCGATTGCAGACGTCGAAAGCGGGGTCGAGTTCCACAACGTCGAGTGCGGAAAGCCTGCCCGTGTCCGCGATCGTTTCCATGCAAAGTTGAGCCTCGCGATAGGTCGGTCCGCCACGCATGGTGGTACCCACACCCGGCGCGATATCCGGGTCGAGAAAATCCACATCAAAGCTCCCACGCAGATGTGCGTCGTCGTCCAATCCGGACAGCGCCATGGTCATGGCCCGACGCATGCCCAGTTCGTCGATGGTGCGCAGATCCATCACCTCGAGCGCGACGTCCTGGAGCAGGCGTTTTTCTCCGGCATCCACGCGTCGAATGCCGATCTGACGAATATCGGCCGGTGCGACTTGCCGTGCCACACCTCCGAGTGAGGTCAGGGACGAGGGCCCGTGCCCACAGCGGCGGGCCGCGGGCATGCCGTGCAGATTGCCACTCGGGGTGATGCGCAGTCTGCGGGGCCGCCCCAGCGTGACGGCGCTGCACTCGACCAACGGGCGCTGGGACATCGTGGCCGAATTGCAGGCCGATTCGCTGGAAGCGTTCTCCCGGGTGCTCAGCGCCATCCGCTTGATTGAAGGCAGCGCCAGCACGGAGACCAGCCTGCTGTTGTCCACGCACAAGGTCTAGCCATCGGGCAAGCTAGGGTCGGGAGGCGACCTTGTGCAATTCAGCCGCATGCGATGCGTCGTGGCCAGCGTCAATAGGTCAAGAGGCCAAAGCGCCCTTGCGATATTCATCGGGCGTGGCCCCCATCAGGCGGTGGAACATGCTGATGAACGCCGAAGATGTGCTGTACCCAAGGTCGTGCGCGATGTTCTCGACGGTGTCACCGGCCTGCAGTCGCGGCATGGAGCTGACGACCCGCAAGCGCTTGCGCCACTGCGCGAGCGACATGCCCAACTCCCGCTGGCAACGACGCATCAGGGTGCGCTCGGTGGTGTGCACCAAGCTGGCCAATTCCGCCAGCGAGCGCGTGTCGCCAGGGTTGGCCTCCAGTTCCAGCAACAACGGGTTCAGCAGCGGGTCCTCCGACATGGGCAAATAGCTGCCTGCGCAAGCTGCTGTGGCCAACTGATCCACCAAAACTTGCAGCAGCCGATTCACTGCATCCGATCCCGGCAATACCGGAGCATGCTGCCGCAGATGTTCCAGCAACGCCCGCATCAGGGGGCTGACCACCAGCGCACAGCAGGTCTTGGGGAGTGCCCCACACAACTCCTCGGCGATATAGAGCGAGCCGTGGCAAGCCGCCTGCCGGTTCAGCCCCCGATGCTCGAGATTCGGCGCAAGCCAGACGCCGTATTGCGGCGGCGCCAGGAGATGCCTGTCTCCCAGCTTGATTTCCATCACCCCGCTAAAAGCGTAGACAAACTCGCCCCAGGCATGGCTGTGCTGTGGATAGGTGGCATGCGCAGGCATGTTGGCGGTGCGAAAGGCAATCGGACTCGGCAACTCTTTGCCGAAAGGGGGAATGTGGAGGTGTTGCGCGGTTTCGTGCATGGTTCTCGGCTCGCCGATTGGCGCGATGCGGTGTCGTTATTTCACTATATGCCGCTGATGCGTCAAATGGACAATAGGGTTCAATACACGCCCTTTGACTTGAATCCCATGGATTCGCGCAAACCCCTCGACGCCCTGTCCGTCAGTCTCATGCTGCTGCTCTGTCTGATCTGGAGCATGCAGCAAATCGCGCTGAAGGCCACGGCGGCCGATATCGCTCCCATGCTGCAGATTGCACTGCGTTCCGGTGTTGGCGCGCTTTTGGTCAGTGTGTTCATGGCGATTCGCGGCCAGCATGTCTCGCTCGCCGATGGCAATTGGCGGCCAGGGCTAGTCGTCGGCGGTCTGTTTGCCCTCGAATACCTGCTCGTCAGCGAGAGCCTGCGCTACACATCCGCGGCGCATCTGGTGGTGTTTCTCTACACCGCGCCGGTCTTCGCCGCCCTGGGCCTGCACTGGAAGCTGCCGTCCGAACGGCTGGCAGCGCTGCAGTGGGTTGGCATCGCCCTGGCGTTTGGCGGCATTGCCGTAGCCTTCCTGGGCGGCGGGCATCGGGTCACGGCGGGCGAACCTTCCAACGTGCTGCTGGGCGATTTTCTGGCGCTCATGGCGGGTGCGGCCTGGGGAGCAACCACGGTGGTGGTGAGGACGACCAGCCTGTCCAGTTTGCCAGCAGCGCAAACCCTGCTTTACCAATTGCTGGCAGCCTTCGTGCTCTTGCTGACGGCTTCTTTCATCCTCGGGCAAACCACGTTTCATCCAACGCCGCTGGCCTTGTGGGCGCTGGCGTTCCAGTCGTTGATTGTGTCCTTCGCCAGTTTCCTGGCGTGGTTCTGGCTGCTGCGGCATTACCAGGCCTCGCGACTTGGCGTGCTTTCGTTCACGACCCCGCTGTTCGGCATCGTGCTTGGAGCGTGGCTGTTGAACGAGCCCATCAATCCAAGCTTTATGACAGGATCCCTGCTGATCCTGCCGGGCATCGTGCTGGTGAGCAGCTACGGCATGTTGAAACAATGGGCCGGTGCTCTCATCGCACGGCATCAGTGACCACGACGTAGCCCATGGACCAATCGGCAAAGGACCGCTTGCCGATTTCCACGCAACCCAGGATGACCGAGTCAGAGTGACGGGGATCTCTGAGAATTCTTCCGTAAGTTCGGTGCACGACGGCACGGCTTCCTTCCAATGCCTGGAAAAAATAGCCATCCGACATCACGAGCAAGCCACCCACACCGATGCTGATGTTGTTGCGGCGTGATTTGCCCAGGATGTCATGCTGGATATGCGAACGTGGGCGCAAGTCATGAGTGGGGCACGCCAACTGGATTTTGTTGCGGCTGAAAACGTCAATCAGGACTACCGTTTGTTTCTCGTGCAAGCGGTGTGAGATGCAGCGGGTGTTGCGGCCTTGGAAGTGAGGGCGGGCCCACCTCCAATTGCGCCGGCAACGCCCCTCGCAAAGCGTTGGCCAGCAGCAGGTCTTCGGCAGCAAGCAGATCGGCGCGGGTGATGATGCGCTCGGCCGCGCCGAGGGTGGCGTTCGTCAGCAGCGCGGCGCGGGCCACGCCGGGCAGCAGGCCGCAGCGCAGTGGCGGGGTGAACCAGCGGCCATCGAGCTTGACGAACACGCTGCTGCGGCCGCCTTCGCACAACTCGCCACGGGTGTTGAAAAACAGGGCGTCGAATGCGCCTTGCGCTTCGGCGGCTTTCCAGGCGGCGTCATAGCGGGCGCGGTGGGTGGTCTTGTGGCGCAGGAACAGGTCGTCGGGGTCGAACGCGGCGTGGTCCAGCAAGGTCTCCGCCAGCAGGACCTGGACCCGGCCTTCATGCCTGGGCAAGTCCGCCAGCGGCGCAGTGCTGAGGTGGCAGCTGCCATCGTGCCGCAGTTCGATGCGGGTGCGGTGCGGCGTGGCGGGCAGCTTGGCATGGGCCGCGGCGATGGCGTCGCGCAGGGCGCGAAGGTCGAGCCGGAAGCCGAAATAGCGGGCGGATTTGGCGAGGCGCTGGAGATGGGCGTTGATCTGTTCCGCGTTCTGCGAACCCCCGGGCGCGTCGCGACGCGCTGCAAAGGTTTCGATCAGGCCGAAGCCGGGGTCGAGGGCGGTGGCGAAGCGCGCCTTGAGCAGGCATTCGGCCCATTCGCCGACGGGGTCGGAGTCGGCCACCACGCCGCTGCCAAGGCCCAGACGGGCGGCGCGCGTACCTCGGCGCAGGCGATCGTCGATTTCCAGGGTGCGGATGGCGACGCTGAACACGGCCTGGACTTGGCTCGGAGGGCCGATACCTTCCCTGCCTCCCCCACCGGGTGGGGGAGGCAGGGAAGGAGAGTTTGCCACCGGCGCCACCCACCCCATCGCCCCGGTGTACAGCCCGCGCGCCTGCGGCTCCAGTTCGCCGATGATCTGCATGCTGCGGTGCTTGGGCGCGCCGACCACGGAGCCACAGGGAAAGAGCGCCGCCCAGAGTTCGCGCCAGCCGGTGGCGGGGGCGAGTTCGGCGCTCACGCTGGAGGTCATCTGCCAGACCTGGGCATAGGGCTCGACGCTGAAGCGCCGCGGCACGCGCACGCTGCCGGGCTTGGCGATGCGGCCGAGGTCGTTGCGCAGCAGGTCGAGGATCATCAGGTTCTCGGCGCGGTTCTTCGGGTCGGCACCTAGCCACGCTGCGGCTTGCGCGTCCTGTATCGGGTCGGCCTGGCGCGGCGCGGTGCCTTTCATCGGCCGCGCCGCGATGTGCCCGCCCGGCTGCAGGGTGAAGAACTGCTCGGGCGAAAGGCTGAGCACCCAGCGGCCGCTGGCTCGCACGGGCCGTGACGGCTGCGACGGATGCAGGGATGGGCCTCCAAGGTTTCCCGGCGTAGCACCATCGCCCCCCAGATAGGCCAGGCAGCGATAGGCCGTGGGCTGGCGCTGGCGCAGCGCGCGGTACAGCGCCAGGGGGTGGCCGAAGGCGCGGGCGTGCAGCGGGAAGGTGTAGTCGATCTGGTAGGTGTCGCCCGCCGCGAGATAGGCGGCGATGCGCGCCAGCGCGGCGCCGTAGCCGGCCTCGGTGATGCCGCGCCGCCAGCCGGCCAGGCCCGCCGGAGCGTCGGCCCCGCCGAGGGCGGCGAGCTGGCGGACCAGCCAGGCGTCCACCGCGTCGCCGCCGTCCAGCATGGTGGCCTGGGCGAAGCTCAAGCCCTCCACCAGCGGCGTCACGGGCGCGTGCGCCAGCGGCAG
>NZ_JBTRXV010000148.1:0-5576 GCF_054608695.1 Thiomonas sp. | reverse complement strand
CAGACCATCAGCGGCACGTTCCAGGTCTCCGGCGGGGGCTCTACCATCATCCCGCCGCCTCCGCCGCCGAGCGGCAATAACTGCACCGCCCTGCAGCAGCAGGTCAACAGCCTGCAGCAGCAGTTGACGGCCATCAGCCAGCAGATTCAGGCGCGGGAGCAATACGACAACGCCCACGGGATCAGCGTCCTGTCGGACCCAACCATTCAGAGACTCAGCGCGCAGTTCCAGACCGTGGACGCGCAGTACACGGCGGCGGTGAACGCGCTCAACGCCTGCCAATTGGGGTGACGACCGTGGCCGCGCCGCAGGTGCTCCTCTACAACCCGGCCGGGGGCAGTGCGTCGGCCGGCGCCCCGGGCGCCTACTGGCAGGAGTTGCAGTCCACCCTCCAGGCGAACCTTGACCTGCTGGGCGGTCGGTCGATCATCCTCAACGCCGCGGGGTCGGCGCTGGTGGCAAGCACCGGGGCCGGGTTCGGCACGGCCGGGGAGTTCACCGGCGAACCGATCGATGTCCCCCAGTTGGTCAGCGGCGGGTACGTCTGGCTCGACTGGTGCCGCTACCCCATGGCGCAGCGGTTCATGCGACAACTGCATGTTTGGATCAACGACCCGGCCTACAATGGCTATGACGGGAGCAAGTTGGCCGTGGCGCTGAGCGCCATGGGCGTAAACCTCACGGACGAACCGACTGATGCGTGGGCGACGTTCTCTGCCCCGCGGGGAACCAACCTCATCGTTCCGGCAACCGGCGGCGGCCGGTTCCCATACCCCGCCAGCATCATCTGCAACCAGGGTCCCACGGAGATGCCAGGGAACGTGATCCTGCCGCCGAACGCGGGCAACCCGGGGCAGCCGAACCTCCTGACGGCGCAGATCGGGTTCGGCACCTCCCCGGACGGCAGCACGCAGTTCGCCTATCCGATGATGGCGGTCGGGTATGGGAAGGGCGCCTACGTGTACGCCTTCGCCGACAACGAGGCGTTGTTTGGGTATCGGGGCGGGGTCTCCCCCGCCGACCTCACGACGTTCCTCGTCGGCATCCTCGCCAGCACCCCGCAGTGGGACTCCGCCACGCAGGGCGCCTCCACGCTGACGCAGATCGGGCAGCCGACCAACATCACACCGCCGTCGACCAAGGCACCGCCCCCCGGGACCCCGCCGGTGGCGGGGCCCAGCCCGCTCGGCAAGTACCTCACGATCGGGGGCCTCGTCGTCGGCGGGGGTGTCGTGGTCGTGGGGGCGTATGGGTTGGAGAAGGCCAAGCTGATGGGCGGCCAGCATACCATCGTGATCGAGAAGTGAGCGCCTGGACCGACTACGCCGCCACCCTCCTGCCAGCGGTGCAGGCGGTGCGGGCCGCCGGGGGGCCGCCGGCGTGGCTCTCGCTCGCCATGGCGGCCCACGAGTCCGGGGTGCCGCCGCAGCCCGGATGCACGCTGTTGGTGGAGGGCAATCCCTGGGGCGTGACCTGCCACACCTCGCGGTACCCCTGTCACGCCACCGCGAGCGGTTACAGCTTTCAGGTCTACCCCACGCTCCTGGACGCGGCGAGTGACCTGATCGTCGCGCTCGGGCCTCAGCGGCTGCAGTATGCCAGCGACCCCGTTGCCTTCATGGACAACCTGCAGGCCACTGGGTGGGACTACCCGCCGGGCGGCTACGCCGACAGCGTGCTCTACACGTGGGGGCCGCCGGCGACCGCGGCCCTGAAGGCGATCGGCGTCGATGTGAACACCGGGCAGCCGCCGGCGCCGTCGGGTGGACCCCAGGGCGGCGGCTCCACCCCCGGGCAGATCATCGCGCGGCGGCCGTCCCTGCTGTTCGTCGTGCTGGGACTGCTGGGCGCGGCCGGCATCGCGGCCATCGGGGAGGGTGAACTGCACCGATAGTGCTACACTGCGGGCAGGTCACGCAGAGACCGCGGGCCGGAGGAACCCTGCCTTTCTCTTTTGGGGGTGGTCCGGATGCACGTCCTGCAGAGCGCCAGCATCGTCGTTCCCCTGCTCGGGCTCGGGTGGGCGATTCTCCGGTATGAGTTCAACCGGTACGCGAAGGCGCACCCGAACTCCCGGCTCGTCAAGGATGGGGAGACAGTGGTCCGGGAGGGGCAGGCCGTCGCCGATGCTCTCGGGATCACGTCGACCAACGCCGCGACCGTGATCTCTGGCTACCTGACCGACCACGGGATGCCGGCCACCGCGAACGCCGTCCTGACGGCCGCGAGCTTCGCCTCCAGGGTGGGGGCCGCGGCGAAGGCGGATGCGCCGGTTGTGGCCGCTGCGGCAGTTACAGACACGCAGGGGGGAGAAGTGGCGAGGTAGACCCCCTCCACTTCTCCCTCCCCCCTACCCTGCCGGTGCATACCATAGCGCGCCTTGCCGAATCCTGCCGGTGCCAGCCGCACCCATCCATGCCGCGCCGCGCCAGGACAATGCCCGGCTTGCCCCTCCGTCCCCCGCCTGACCATGCCGGCCCCTACGCTACCGCGCCACCCGCCCCCACCGAGAACTTCGTTACGACGAAGCGCCCATACGTCGGGCGGAAGTCCGCCAAACCGATAAGCCGACCAGCCTGCTGGATCGTCTGATTGAGATCGGCCGGCTGAATGTACTCCGGAATGTTGACGAGCAGATCGAACTCCGCCTTCCAGCCCTTCAGCATTGCGGGCCGGACCCGCGTGATGCCGTTGCGCTGGATGGTGACACGGCGCCGGTCGAGGTAGTCCCACTCCTTGGTGCCGAGCGAGGCGAGCGGAGTCAGCGCGACGACGGCCGCCTTGTAGAGATCCATTGCGCTCTTGCGGGGACTGCGCGGGTCCTGCTGGAACTTCGCCGCGCCAATGATTGATTGGCGCAAGTATTCACCTGGGATTGCCAACTCGCCATGTTCGTCGCGGTAGACATAGGCCGCTGGTTCGTCCGTCTTCTTCGTCTTGCTGCCTTTGGCGGCCGTGCTCTTGGCCTCCACGTCCTCATTCGACCAGCGGTGGAACAGGATGTCGGCCACCCCCTCGATCCCCACGGTCACGATGTACGGCACCTCTGGTGCGCGGGCCTCGGCCGGATCGGAAACTGCGGTCGCCCTTGCCCTTGCCACGCCATCGCCTCCCGCATATGCAATATAGACAGTATATCATATGTATCTTGTGTTGTCCATGTTGATCTGGCATGCTGTATCTGGTGGTTCGGGAAGGTCGGGCGGGGCCGGGCCCGGTCGGGTCGGGTTGGGTGTGGCGGGGTATGGCTGGGCTAGGGCGGGCACAGCATGGCGGGGACGGGCCTGGTTTGGTCCGGCATGGCGGGGCATGGTGCGGCATGGCTGGGCGGGGCAGGGACCGCTGAGGCGTTGCGGGGTAGGCTTGGGACCGGCAGGGCGTGGTTTGGCGCGGCACGGCACGCCATGGACGGGACAGGCCGGGCAGGATCCGGCGGGGCTAGGTGGGGCAAGTCGGGGCATGGCAGGCCCTTCAGCAGAAGGGCGTGATATCGATGGCAAATAAACTGTTGACGTTCCTGATCGGCGAGGACCTGTTGCAGAGGATTGACGACTTCAGATTCACCCATCGCTTCCCTAGTCGGGCAGCGGCGATCAAATGGTTGTTGGAGTGGGCACTGGCGCAAAAACCTACTCCACCAACCGCCTAACACCCCTACGGGACGCCCAAAAGCGGTGTTGCGCTACACTCTTGTCAGCAAGGGGGTGGCGCCATGGGCGGAGCACTCCTGCCGACGGCAAGCGGCGGATTCAAGTCGGTCCACGCCACGCTCACCCAATCGGTGGCGGCCCTCGTTCCCAACCCGCCCCGGTGGGTCGGGGTGGCGCTCGGGGTCGGGGGGTTCGCCTCCGCGGTGGCGGACGTGTTCCTGACGCGGCAGATCAACCGGCCGGCCGCCGACGCCAGCGAACTCTACGACCGGATCGGCGAGGTGTACCGGAAGGCGCGCGAGGGTATGGCGGGGGCGCCGGTCGTGGTGTCGGCCCCCGCGACCGCCATCGCGCAGGCGCCGGTCACCGTGAACATCGTCAACTCCCCCGCCGCGGCGCCGAGCAAGTACCTCGCCCAGGAGGGCGCGGAGGACATCGACACCGGGTGCCTGCCGTGTGGCAAGGCCCACCTCGGGGCCATGCAGGGGATGCTGGAACGGGCAGCGCAGGCGGCGCAGGCCGAGGGCGCCTGTGGGGCCGAGTGCGGCCAGTGGGTGGCGCGGGCCGCGCAGGAACCGGTGGCGCTGTTCGCCCGCGACTGGACCCCCGAACGCATCGCCAAGACCCCACCCGAGCACCGGGTGGTCCTGGAGAAGTACGTCCCCGAGGTGCGGCAGGTGCAGGACTCCCTCGTCGGCGGTGACGAGGTGCGGGCGTCCCTGGTACGGGCCTCCGCCCTGCTCTCGGAGGCGACCCGCTTCGCCGGCGCCGGCGATGGCATCCAGCACCCCGAGGTGCAGTGGCGGCTCGCGGAGGCGGAGAAGGACCTGACGGTCGCGGAACGCGCCAGGGTGGCGGGGATGGACCCCGAGACGCAGCAGCGGTTGCGCCGGCTGCGGCAGCAGGCGTACAACGCCGTCCAGACCCCGGACGACCTGAACCGGGTCGCCGCGGAGGCGGATGCGGTCGCCGCGGAGGCGCAGGGCGCGTATGCCGCCACCCTGGGGCCCGCGCAGGTCCAGTCCCTGGCCGACTCCGCGCGCCGCTTGCGCGAGTCCTTCCGGGCCGACCTGAGCGCCACGGAGAAGGGCGGTGCGGCATGACGTATGACGGCCTCGACGTGACGACCATCGGGACCCTGATGCCGGCGGACCACCCGGACGCCACCGGTGCGTTCACGCTGGACGCGGGCGGCACGATCCGCAACACCCTCCGGCAGACCGTGTACGTGGAGGCGGCCGACGTCACCCCGGAGACCATCGTGTCGGTCAAGCGGTTCCGCCTGGTCCCCGGGGCCACCGCCAGTCTGCCGGCGCCGCAGGGCGTATGGCTGGTCGCGTGGGTGACGCAGTTGCGGGTGGAGTGGACGATCGGTTGGCTCTTTGGCGGCACGGTCCTCCTGTGGGGTCTCGCCGGGTGGGGCGCCGGGGATATCGTGGGGCGCGTATGGGATTCCGCGAGGGGGTGATGGCGTGCGCTACCCGAACTGCGCCGCGGCGCTCGCGGCGTTGGCGGCCGGCGGCAGCCAGGAGATGTGCCACGACTGGGAGGCCATCCGCCAGACGGCCGCCTGCCGGGCCTGGGAGACGTGGGAGACCGAGCAGACCGGCACCTTCGGGAGCCACATGCACCGGGCGTGGCGGGACATCGACGGTGCCTGCGTGGGCCACGGGGGCACCCGACCCGAACACGGATTCCTGGAGGCGGTGGAGCGGCGCAACGCCCCCGGGGAGTGCCCGGTCTGCCCGGCGATCCTGGCGGCCCACTGCAACCTGCACGGCCAGCAGAACCCGCAGTTCTGCGAACTGATGGAGCGGTACTACCTGGAGCCGCAACTGACCACGGACGATCTCATGGTGGAACTCGCGCGCATCGCCACCCCCGAGCAGATGCGGGAGGCGGGCGCCGCGGTCAACGCCCAACTGG
>NZ_JBTRXV010000147.1:0-5792 GCF_054608695.1 Thiomonas sp. | reverse complement strand
CACCGTGGTGATGGCCGCCGTCAGCGTGGTCTTGCCGTGATCCACGTGGCCAATCGTCCCCACGTTCACGTGTGGCTTGGTCCGCTCAAATTTGCTCTTCGCCATGATGAATGCTCCTGAAGACGATAGTGATGGGTTAAAACTGGAACTGAAGACTTGAACTTGAATGTGGTGCCCATGGCGGGAATCGGACCCGCGACCTCTCCCTTACCAAGGGAGTGCTCTGCCACTGAGCCACATGGGCGAATGGGGTACTGCCTAAACCGACTGCTGCGCCACTCGAACCGAGGCTGCGAACCGCTCCCGCAGCGTCCAGGGTGGAGCGGGAGACGGGAATCGAACCCGCGCCATCAGCTTGGAAGGCTGAGGTTCTACCATTGAACTACTCCCGCCTCGGCCAACAAACGCACCAATCAACACGCGCCCAACTGAGTTCAATTGCGTCGATCTGCCAGGCGCCAGGGCTTCCATGTGCACCGTGGCCGACGAACTTCAGCAGGAATCAGCGGTTTCGCTTGGTGGAGGAGGTTGGATTCGAACCAACGTAGGCGTAAGCCAACAGATTTACAGTCTGCCCCCTTTAGCCACTCGGGCACCCCTCCGAGGCGAACCTAAAATTCTCAGGTTGTTCGTAGGATTTGTCAACTGAAATCTGTCGGCAAACCGGTTCAAGCAGGTTCGCGGGTGGCAAAAAAGTTCGCCAGTGCGAGCCCGGGATCAGGCGCTCGCATGAAGGCTTCGCCCACGAGGAAGGCGTGAACTCCGCTGGCGCGCATCCTGGCGGCGTCTGCAGGGGACAGGATGCCGCTCTCCGTGACCACCAGGCGGCCAGCCGGCATGGCGGCAAGCAGTTCGAGCGTGGTTTCCAAGCGGGTTTCGAATGTGCGCAGATTGCGATTGTTCACGCCGATCAGGGGCGTGCGCCGCGACAGGGCGCGGTCGAGTTCGCCGCGGTCGTGCACTTCGACCAACACGTCGAGGCCGTATGTCAAGGCGCAATTTTCCAGTTCCTGCATTTGCGTGTCGCTCAGCGCAGCGGCGATCAGCAGGATGCAGTCGGCTCCCATGGCCGCCGACTCGGCCACCTGGTAGGCGTCGACGATGAAGTCTTTGCGCAGCACCGGCAAGGTGCAGGCCGCACGCGCCTGCACCAGATATTCGGGCGCACCCTGAAAGTAGTCACGATCGGTGAGAACCGACAAGCAGGTCGCGCCATGGCTGGCGTAGCTTGCGGCGATGTCGGCAGGACGGAAATCCGCACGCAACACGCCTTTGGAGGGGCTGGCCTTTTTCACCTCGGCGATCACGGCCGCCCCGCCCGCTGCCACGCGCGCCTGCATCGCGGCGGCAAATCCGCGCCGCGGCCCCTGGGCGCGGGCCTCGGCCTGCAGCGTGGACAAGGGGCGCGAGACGCGGGCTGCCGCGATTTCGCGAGCCTTGGTCGCCAGGATGCGCTGCAGGATGTCGCTCATGCTGAAGCCGCGCTGGAAGCAGCAACCGATGCAGCGAGTTCGCGCGTGTACGCCACAAAGGCCTCGAGTTTCTCGCGTGCCTGGCCCGTGGCGATGGCCTTGCGTGCCAGTTCCAAGCCGTCGGACAGCGAGATGGCGAGCCCTGATGCGTAGAGCGCACAGCCGGCGTTGAACAGCACCACATCGCGCACCGGGCCGTCCACATCGTCCAGCGCCAGGCGCATGCGCCCGGCTGATTCTTGCGGGGTCTTCACCTGCAGGTCCTGCAAGGTGCAGCATTTCAGGCCGAAGTCGGAGGGGTGGATGCGGTATTCGAGAATTTGACCGTCCTTGAGTTCGCCGACCATGGTCTCGCCGCACAGCGAGACTTCATCCATGCCATCCAGCCCATGCACCACCAGCACATGCTGGCTGCCCAGGCGCTGCAGCACGCGCACCAGAATGCCGACGAGATCGGGGTGGAACACGCCCAGCAGCTGGTTGGGTGCGCCGGCCGGGTTGGTCAGCGGCCCGAGGATGTTGAACAGGGTGCGCACGCCCAGCTCCTTGCGCACCGGCGCGGCGTGCTTCATCGCGGTGTGATGGTTGGGGGCGAACATGAAGCCGATGCCGGTGTCGGCCAGGCACTGCGCCACCTGTTCGGGCCTGAGCTGGATGTTGGCGCCCAAGGCTTCGAGCACATCGGCCGAGCCGCTGGCGGAACTCACGCTGCGCCCGCCGTGCTTGGCCACGCGCGCGCCGGCGGCAGCGGCGACGAACATGCTGGTGGTGGAGATGTTGAAGCTGTGGGCAGCGTCGCCGCCGGTGCCGACGATGTCGACCAGATGGGTGGCGTCGGCCACCGGCACCTTGGTGGCGAACTCGCGCATCACCATGGCCGCGGCGGTGATCTCGCCGATGGTTTCCTTTTTCACGCGCAGGCCGGCGATCAGCCCGGCCATCATGACCGGCGACATCTCCCCGGTCATGATGCGGCGCATGAGCGCCAGCATCTCGTCGTGAAAAATCTCGCGGTGCTCGATCACGCGCACCAGCGCTTCCTGATTGGTGATAGGCATGGGGCAGACTCCAGATGGCGTTTTTAGCGCGCGGACGGACGCAGGAAGTTCTGCAGCAGGTGGTGGCCATGCTCGGTTTCGATGGATTCCGGATGGAACTGCACACCTTCGATGGCGTACTGCCGATGGCGCACGCCCATGATCTCGCCGTCCTCGGTCGTGGCCGTGATCTCCAGGCAGGCGGGCAACGTATCGCGGGCGATCGCCAGCGAGTGGTAGCGCACCACGGTGTAGGGGCTGGGCAGGCCGTCGAACACGCCGCGGCCATCATGCGAGATGGCGCTGGTCTTGCCGTGCATGATGGTCTGCGCGCGGACCACCTGCCCGCCGAAAGCCGCGCCAATGGCCTGATGCCCCAGACAGACGCCGAGGATGGGAAGCCGCCCGGCAAAGTGCTGCAGCGCCGCCACGCTCACGCCCGCCTCGGCCGGGGAGCAGGGGCCTGGGGAGATGACGATGCGCTCGGGCGCCAGCGCCTCGATCTCGGCCAGGGTGAGTTCGTCGTTGCGAATGGTGCGTACGTCCTGGCCGAGTTCGCCGAAGTACTGCACCAGGTTGAAGGTGAAACTGTCGTAGTTGTCGATCATCAGCAGCATGTCTGGGATCCTGTGGGAGGTTTTCGAACGGTCCATTCCGCCTCGGGTCCAACGCCGAGGCCCGCGAGGTGCGAGCGTCAGGCGTGGGCGGGAATCTTGCGAGCGCCATGCAGGCGCAGGGGGTATCAGGCGCTTGGCTTGCGCCAATGCCGACGCTGGACGCGTGGGAAAAGGCTGGAGGACGACAGGGAGATCATGTGCACATTATCGCCGCTCGGCCCGCGTGTCTGCCGGGCAGCGGCCTGGGTCGGCGGCAGCCCGAACTCAGGCCGCGGCTTCCAGGTCTTGCACCTGGCGGATGTACTCGGCCATGGCTTGCGCCGAATCCTGGCCACGCATGGCCGCCCAGGCGTCCCACTTGGCGCGGGCGACAAAATCCATCGCGCCGGGACGCTCGCCTTGCGCCTCGCCCGAGGACGCCTGCTTGTACCGGGCGTAAAGCCGCAGCAGCGTGGCGGGGTCGGGGCGCTGGCTCAAGGATTTGGAGCGTGAGACGGCGTCGAGGAAATCGGCTTGCAGCTTGGGGTCCATCCTGGTGTCCATGGGTCGCGCAAAAAGTCTGGGTCGTACGGGCTGCGGCGTGGCGGCTGACGCAGCGAACCGATGCAGCCTGGCCTGCCGATGCACGATGCCGCGGTGGCACGCTCAGCCCCCGCTGCGTATCCCGGCGTGCACCTGGCCGGCCGGCACATGCAGCGAGGCGGACTGCACGTGGCCGGTCTGGTCGTCGAAGAAAAAGTCGGGTTGGAATTCGCGCAGGAAGGGCCCTTTGTCGAGGCCGCCGAGGAACATGGCTTCATCCACCGCGATGTTCCAGTGCATCAGCGTGCGGATGGCGCGCTCATGCGCCGGCGCGCTGCGGGCGGTGACCAGGGCGGTGCGCAGGCGCATGGCGACGGCGCCCGTGCTGGCCGCGCTTTGCAGCCGGTGCAAGGCTTCGAGCAGGGGTTTGAACGGGCCGGGCGGCAGCGGCAGCGCCGCCTTGCTGGCTTCGTGCTGCTGGAACGCGGGCAGGCCTTGCGCCTGGAACACGCGCTCGGCTTCATCGGAGAACAACACGGCGTCGCCGTCGAAGGCGATGCGCACCTCGGTCGGGTGCGCCTCCGAGGCGTGGGCGGATTGTGGGTAGACCTGCGCCGCAGCGAAGCCTGCAGCCAGCGCCGCGCGCACGTCGTCGGTGTTGGTGGACAGGAACAGGTTGGCCTGCAGCGCGTGCAGATAGTGGTAGGGCGGACGGCCGCGGGTGAACACGCCGCGGTCGATGGGCGTGGCATGATGCCGCGCCGAGCGGAACACGCGCAGCCCCGACACCGGGTCGTTGCGCGACAGCAGCACCACTTCCACCCGATCGCGCTCGGCGTCGCTGGTGTTGAACGCGAGCAGCTTGCGCACCAGCTGGAATGCCACGCCGGGTTGGGCCGGGCGCTCGATGCGGTCGAGTTGCAGGCGCATATAGGCCGCATCGTCGGATTCTTCGAAGATGCGGTTCTCCTCCTCGAAATCGAACAGGGCACGCGAGGAGATGGCCACCACCAGACGGTCTTGCAGCGTCGAACTCATGATGCAAGGGTAGCCGACAACTGCCACCGCACGAGTTGTCCGGCCGACATGGGCCTGGCGTAGAAATAGCCCTGGATGAGCTCGACCCCCGCATCCGTGAGGCTCAAGCGCACCTGGATCATCCCCTCGCGTCCTATTGAGATTTTCAGAATGTGCGACAGACGCAAAGCGGCGCACAAAGCTCCCCCCTTCCAACCTCCCCCACGCGGTGGGGGAGGAGGCGCCCCCTCCCCATGCATGGGGAGGGTTGGGGTGGGGAGGGGTTTGGACCGTCACGAATTTGGGAAACATCAATAGCGGGAAGGCATGTTTGAAGGCGTTGCTGACGGCCTCGCTGGTCAGCAATCCACAGGGGATGGCTGTTTTGAGGTCCAGTGTCACGGGCTGGACTTCGGACGATACCTTGATGCGTTCATGCCCCAGGGTCTGGCGCAGTTCGCCGAGCAGCAGCTCAAGGCAGTTGCCGAAATCGACCGGGGCGAAATCATGCGACTGGTAGAGCACCTGATGGATGAGGGCCATGGCCCGTACCCGCGCCTGCGCATCGCGCGCCGCCGTGTCAGGGTTTCGCCGCCGCCAATGGCGTCGGCCTGCAGGTCGAGCAGGCTATGCACCAGCTGCAGGTTGTTTCTCACGCGATGGTGAACCTCTTGCAACAAGAGATCTTTCTGCTTCAGGGATTCGCGCATCGCCATTTCGCTGCGTCGCAGCAAATCCAACACGGCGCCGAGCAGCAATGTGAGGGCCAAGCCGGAGGCCAGGACGATCTGTGGTGTGAGGTTGCGCTGGGCACGCTCGAACGCCGGCAGCGAGGCAAAGCTCAAGGCCCAGCGGCGGCCGGGAAAATCCAGCGTCAGCGTTTCCTGGAACGTACTGTGCTCCGGGGCTTGCGGACCGCTGTAGAGCAGCCTGCCACCTTGGGTGCCGAGGTCGTGAACGCGCGGCGTGAAATCCGTGCCCAGTCCCTGCCCGCTGGGCACCCGAGTTCGACATATTTTTGCGCAAGTCATTGATTTGCCGATGTTCAGGCGATCGAAATTGGCACTACGAGGCGATGTCGAAGGGCTCTTTGGTGGGGACGTCGAGTTGAAGTTGGTCGAACAAGG
>NZ_JBTRXV010000146.1:0-5818 GCF_054608695.1 Thiomonas sp. | reverse complement strand
GCGGCGGAGGGACCACACGCAATGCATCGCCCGCCGCGCCTGGCGTGCCTGGCGCGCACTTGCAAGTGGCCTTGGCCGATGCCGCCAGCTTCGCCGCCCTGCCCCACGGCGCCGGCCTCACCCTGGCCGGCGGCCTGCTCGGCGGCGCCCTGCCCGGCTACGCCGTGCACCCCTGCCGCGACGGCCTGGTCGCCCTGGCAGCGCTGGAGCCGCACTTCGCCGCCCAACTCGCCACCGTCGCCGGCGGCCCCAGCCACGCGGCCATAGCCCGCTGGTGCAAGGCGCATACGGTGGCTGAACTCCACGCCCTGGCCTTGGAGCACGACCTGCCGCTTGAGGCATGGGGCGTGGGGCCGTCGGAAAATCATGTGCCGGCAAGGCACCGTGCCTGAATAGCCACCAAGCGGATGCAAAGCCGATGATTGACCACGCTGAAAGTGGCACCGACCCAACCATCACGACCAACAAGCGAGCTTTGCGGGTTGCCTACATCCTCGCCTACCGTGCCCCCAACTACATCCGCAGCCTGAGCCTGCAGCGCGCACTGGGCGACTGTTCCGGCATCGAGTTGCTGTTGGCGCGCAATCACAGCACCGGCTTGGCGCGCTATTTCGAAACTTGGCAAGCGCTGCGCCAACTGCGCAAGACACACGCGCCGGATATTTACATACTGGGGTTTCGCGGTCACGAGATGTTCTGGCCGGTGCGCTGGCTCACGCGTGGCAAACCGCTGGTGTTTGATGCGCTGATGTCTCCCTCGGCCGCATTGCGCGAGGAAAACAAGGCAGGTTTCCTGGGCCGACTGCTCGCACCGCTATTGCACCGGTTCGAGCGCGGCATCTTGCGACGCGCCGACCTGGTGCTGACCGACACACAACAGCATGTGGCGTTCTACGTCAGGCAATTTGGTCTGCCGCAGGACAAACTGCTGGCCGTTCCCGTGGGTGCGGTGGAGGCGAATGCGTCTGCCGAATTACCTGCCACGCCTGCCACCGATGCGCCCTTCAGGGTGCTGTTCTACGGCTCGATGCTGCCCTTGCACGGTATCGATGTGATCATCGCCGCCGCGGCAAAACTGGCTGATTTGCCGATCCGGTTCGACTTTGTTGGCGGCAGCGTCAGACAAGCACAGCGCCTGCATCGTCTGTGCGCCACACGGGGCGTCACGCGCTACGCCCATCGGCGCTGGGTGCCGCTGGATGAACTGGTTGGCGCTGAAATTCCGCGTGCCGATGTATGCCTGGGCGGGCCGTTCGGCGGCACGCCGCAAGCGCGGCGCGTGGTCACCGGCAAAGCCTCGCAAAGCCTCGCGCTGGGCAAGGCCACGGTCATTGGCGCCATCGACGAAGCCTCAGGCTTCATCGACAAGGACAACTGCCTGCTGGTGCCGCAGGCTGACGCCGACGCGCTCGCCAGCGCCCTACGCTGGTGTGCTGCGCATCGCGATGCACTACCTGCCATCGGCCAGCGCGGCCAAATGCTTTATCGGCAGCGGCTTTCGGTGCAGACCATCACCCAACAGCTCTGTCCGGCGCTGCAACGGCTGCTTGCAGCACACAAGGCGCAGCCATGACCGAAGCCGCGACCACCCCGCCTGACATCAGCATCTGCATTCCCAACTACAACGGGGAGGGCGTGCTGCGCGATTGCCTGCAATCGGTATACGCACAGCACTGCGAATGCAGCTTCGAGGTGCTGCTGCACGACGATGCCTCCAACGACGCATCGCTCGCATTGGTGCGCAGCGGCTATCCCGACGTGCGGGTCATCGAAAGCCACGACAACGTCGGCTTCTGCATCAGCAACAACCGCATGGCTGCTGCAGCACGAGGGCGTTACCTGCTGCTGCTCAACAACGATGCCACGCTGCGCCAGGGCAGTCTCGATGCCTTGCTGCGCGAAGCCGAGAGGACATCGCATCCCGCCGTGCTCGGCATGCCGCAATACACCCTCCATGATGGCAGTCTGGTGGATCGCGGCTACGAGTTCGACCTGTTCATGAATCCCATCCCGGTGTTCACCATCGGTACGCATGAGGTCGCCACAGCGACTGGCGCGTGCCTGTGGGTGCCACGCACGGTGTGGGAAGCCGTGGGCGGCTTTCCGCCCTGGTTCGAGTCGATCGCCGAGGACATCTACCTGTGCCAGGCCGCGCGCCTGCTGGGCTATCCCACACGCGTTCTGGATGCACCCGGATTCGATCACTGGATCGGCAAGAATCTCGGAGGCGGCAAGGTGGTGGATGACAAGCTCAAAACCACGGCACGCCGCCGCGCCCTCAGCGAGCGCAACAAGACCGCGGCGATGCTGCTGTGCTACCCCATGTGGGCGCTGCTGATCCTGCTGCCCCTCCACGCGCTGCTGCTGGGTGTGGAAGCCGTATTTCTATGGCTGAGTGGTGCGGGGCGCGGCAAGGTGCGGCGCATCTACGGAGCGATCCTTCCCGATCTCTGGCGGCAGCACGGCGACATCCTGGCGCTGCGGCGCGACTTGCGCGCGCGCAAGTCGCTTTCAGGCTGGCGTTACATGCGCCGCTTCCGCTGGTGGCCGCACAAGCTTCGCATGCTGCTGCGCCACGGCGCTCCGGACATCCGTTGAGTGCAGACTCACTCGCCCGCTTTTTGCAAAAACGCGGCTGGCGTCAGAATCGGCACCCCCTGCCAAGGGTGCAAGACGAGTAGGTCGGCATCACTGGTGATCAAGGCCACGCTCCGGCACGACAGGGCAAGCGCGAGAAACTTGGCATCCTTCGCATCTCGGCATGCGCCTGCCGCCTTCTGCTCGCTTTGCGCATCGGGTTCCCAGAGTTGCGAGTGCCTTGAAACCAGCACCACAAAATCCAGCCGCGCTTGCAGGGGTACATAGCCGTCGAATTTGGGGCGTTGCAGAACCTCGCGCAACTCATGCAACGTGGCGGTGCTCACGCACAGTTCGCAGGTTCTGAGCGCAGCCAGAAACGCCTGCCGTGGAACCGAGCCGGGGCGCAGGATCGCGCCAATCAGCGTGCTGGTATCGATGACGACCCGTTGCCGGTCGCTCATCGCGATTCTTTGACCAGGCGCAGCACCTCATCATCGGTCAGCGAACGAGCAGCGGGCGTGAGCCGGGCATCGGTCTTGGCGAAGGCGGCCTCGAACTCCGCCACCGCCTCGCTGCGCTTGCGCCGCGCCGCCTGCAGAGCCTGCAAGTCCTGCATGTCTTGTGGCGACACGATGAACGCTGCCGCACGCCCATGTCGGGTAATGACCACCGGCTCGCGCTGCACGGTATCCAGCAACTGCCCAAAGCGGTTCTGGGCTTCGACCGAAGTGACGGTGATCATGGCAAGGTTCCCACATCAGTTAGCTATGCTGGACATTATGGCTATATTAGCTTGTTTTGTTCAGTCATGTCATCCCCGGTGCGCCACACACTTACCGCCGCGATTGGTTCCGCGCCTGCGCAAGCTCGGCATGCCGCTGCGCCACGGCGCTCCTGACATCCGCTGAGCCAGCGGGCAGCACCGTATCCATTTCCTACTCCCCGGCAAACAGAATTCGGCCCCGGTTGGTGTTGAAACAGCGCAGTGCCGCCGATAAGATACAGATATCTGTATGCATACTGGAAACCGATGAAAACCACACTCAATTTGAAAGACGCTTTGCTGACGCAGGCCAAGACGCTTGCGGCGCAGCAGCGCACCAGTCTGACGCGCTTGATCGAGGAAGGGCTGCAATTGCGTTTGCGCGAGGGTCAGGCTCCGACCAAGGCCAAGGCCATCCGCATCCCGGTCTATCGCGGCAAGGGCGGGTTGACTCCGGGGCTCGACGGTCTGAGCAACAAGGCGCTGCTGGACGCCGCGGACCGTGACGCCTGACGTCAACGTGCTGGTCGCCGCCTCGCGCAGCGACCATCCGCATTACGGCGTGGCCCGGTCCTGGCTTGAGCAGGCGGTCGCCAACGCCACGCATGGGACCGTGCTGACGCTGCAACCCATGGTGATCGCAAGTTTCCTGCGGCTGGTGACGCATCCGAAAGTGTTCGTGCAACCGACGCCGATGCTTGATGCCTTGCACTTCGTCGATGCCCTGCTCGCCGCACCAGGCGTGCAGCAGTCCACCTTGGGCGGTGAATGGCAGGCGCTGCGCAAACTGTGCGCCGACAAAGCGCTGAGCGCCAACGCCGTGCCCGATGCCTGGCTTGCCGCCGCCGTCATGCACCAAGGCGAGCACCTGGTCAGCTTTGACGCGGACTTCAAACATCTGTTGCCGCGCAGCCAGTTCACCCGGCTTGCGGTGGCGTGAAACTGCCCCGTTTCACCCCCGCCACGGCCCCATACGTCCCCGCAGGCCGTCCCAGAGTCCGCGCACAGCCATGCGCAACGCCGCCACACGCTGCTGGCCGAACACGGTTTGCGTATAGACAACGCCAACGATGTTCCAGCCACTGCGCAACTTCCAGCGCCAGGGAATCAACGGCAGGCGGCACAGCGCCACGAAGTTGCGGATGCGGTAGTACACCCGCACCGGGCTGTACGCACTCTCGTGGCGCCAGCCGAAATACCACACCCGTAGCGCGTGCTCGCCCATGCTGTGAAACATCACCGCCGCGCCCACGCCAAACAGTGAAAACCCCGCCGCACGGGCGCGGTGGCTCCATTCGATGTCCACGTTGTCGATGAAAAAATCCTCGCGCATCGGCCCGAGCTCGCGCAGCACCGGCGCGGGAATCAGGGTGCCGGAGGTGATCAGCGTCAGCGCCTCGATGGTGGGATGCGTCGCATCGGGTCGCCGGTGGCCGTAGAAGAACTTGCCCGGCACTTCGGCCTGGAATGGAAAGGTGATGCCGGTGTGGCGGTCGGTATACGTGGGGCCGACGGCACCGACGCGCCGCGCCGCACGGGTCAGCGCATCCTGCGCGCGCAGCAGTTCGGCCACCATGTCGGGCGCGGGCAGGCTGTCCTGATCGCTCAGCAGCACATGCGTGGCCTCTGCGGCCAAGGCCGCGTCGATGCCCACGTTCAACGCATGGGCGATGCCGAGGTTTTCTCCCAGGCGGATCAAGCGCAGCGCGTCATGCGGCAACGCGGCGCACAGCGTCTCCACGCGCCGGTCGTCCATGGGCGTGTTGTCCACCACGAGCACACCCGAGGTTTGCGCGCGCAGCGCATCGAGCAGCGCGCGCAGCACCTCGGCATCGGGCAAATAGGCCACGACCACGGCGAACACCCTGCTGCTGGCGGATGGCTGCATGCGGATTTACTTGCGTGCCGAAAGAGTGAGGAATTCGCGACGCGCGGGCTGCACCATTTCGCGTAACTCGGCGAGAACATCGCGCAGCGGAGGGCGGCCTTGGTGGCTGGCGTTGAGTCCAGTTCCTCCATTTGCGATGGCCTCACTTGGCGCATACACATCGAAAAGTGACATACCGCGCCAATGCTGTTTGAACGAACTGAAACCCGCAGTGACAAGACTGTTCGTCAAACTCGATGGCGTGAACAAGACAAGATGGCGCGGCGGATCAAGATCGCGCCAATTGGGTCCAAACCGCACGGCGCCGAGACTGGTCAAATTCGGCGTATCCAACCACAATACGCCGCCCGGTTTGAGTAGTGCGTGCAGGCTGTGCAAGGTGGCAGCGGGGTCATGCACATGCTCGATCACATGGCACAGGGTAATCACGTCGTAGCAGGCGCTGCGCTCGCCCAGCACATCGATGCCGCCGTGATGCACCTCCAGTCCGCGCGAGCGCGCGACCTGCACCGCGCCAGCGTCGAAATCGAGCCCTTCCACCTGCCATCCGGCTTGCCGGGCCAGCATTAGAAAGCCACCATTGCCGC
>NZ_JBTRXV010000145.1:0-5865 GCF_054608695.1 Thiomonas sp. | reverse complement strand
CCGAAGGGCATGCCGCCGAGGCGTTTCGACAAGGTGGACAGCACGCCGTTGGGATGGGCGCGGACGAATTGGCGGGCTTCGAGGCCGAGATCGGTCATGCGTGTGGACTTGGTGTAGGGGGGTTGCGCGGCCGGGCGGCGGCTAGCCCGTCCCGCGTACGGCCATTGTGCCGCCCCCGTGGCAACTCCACAGGTGAGAGGGCGGCGATGGCGGCGAACCCCGCGGCCTGCTCAGCTTGCCGCCAGCAGATGCTCGACCTCGGCGAAGCTCTGCGACCGCGCTGACGCCTCGCTCGGCGCGCCGAGCGAGACGTCCGATCTGGGTGGTGGAGAAGATGCCGCGGAGGGTCGGCACCGGGCCTTGTTCGAGCACCAGGGAGTGCTGCACCTCGCTGTAGTCCAGCACCTGGATGCGCTCGCGCGGCACCATCACCCGCGCCACCGTCACCGCGTCGCGCGCGATGCCATCGTCCACCGCGATGCGGATCGGTTTCTCGCCGAGCAGGTCGCGCCCGGTAACCAGGCCAGCACGTTGCCACTCATATCGGTCACCAGCAGCAGGCGCACGCGGGCGTGGATCATGCGCTGCTGCGCCGCCTCCATATCGGCGAGGGTGAAGATGGAATCTGCCGGTGAGCGCCCCACGGCAGGCGCGCGTGGCGCAAGCGCAGTGCGTTGTCGAGGAACGCTACCGAGCTGAAGCCCAGTGAATGGGTGGTGGATGGAGCACGCCGGCGGCGATGGGTACGCCCAGCGCGTTGTCGAGGAACGCGAACATGAGATTCTGCAGCATGTTGGCCACCGTCGCGAACGACAGCCGACGCGCCGTGGTGATGCCGGTCTTGTCATGGGCCCGGCTCGGCGCGGGCCCGAGCAGGCCCCAGCCGAGGAATCATCTCCTGGCCGCCTCATAATATTTTGGCGGCCCCGACAGGCTGGCGGATGCCTGCCAGCCTGGTGCGCTTCAACATCAGCGCATTGATGGCCACCAGCGCCGAGCTGCCGGACATGGCGAGCGCCGCGATCCCGGGACTCAGCGTAAACGGGTAGAACACACCTGCGGCGAGCGGGAAGGCGATGACGTTGTAGCCGACCGCCCAGCCGAGATTCTGGTGCATCTTGCGCAGCGTGGCGCGGGAAAGCTCAAGCGCACCGACCACATCGAACGGGTCGCTTTTCATCAGCACCACATCGGCGCTCTCCATCGCCACGTCGGTGCCGGCGCCGATGGCGAAGCCCACGTCGGCTTGCGTCAGGGCGGGCGCATCGTTGATGCCATCGCCCACCATGCCGACCTTGTTGCCTTGTGCTTGCAGTTCCTTGACCTTCTCCGCCTTCTGGCCCGGCAGCACGTCGGCGAGCACGATGTCGATACCAAGTTCGCGGCCGATGCGCTCGGCGGTGGCACGGTTGTCGCCGGTGAGCATGGCCACTTTCACGCCGCGTCGCTGCAGCGCCTGGATGGCGTCTTTCGACGTCGGCCGCAGCGCGTCGGCGATGGCGATGAGCCCGAGCAGCTTGCCGCCCTGGGCGACATGCACGACGGTGCGGCCCGCCCCCTGCATTTCGTCGGCCCTGGCGGCCAGGCCGTTCATATCGATGTGTTCTGCCTCCATCAATTTACGGTTACCCAGCAGCACAGTGCGTCCTTCGACTTCCGCCTTGGCGCCCATGCCGTCGATATTGGTGAAGCCGCTGCTAGTCTGCGTCGGCATGCCGGCCGCGCGCTTCAGGATGGCCTGGGCAAGCGGATGTTCGGAGCCCTGTTCAACCGCGGCGGCCAAAGCCAGCATGGCGTCCACGCCGGCGCCCGCCGCCGTCGCCACATCCACCACCTCGGGCTGCCCCAGGGTCAGCGTGCCGGTCTTGTCGAAGATAATGACGTTGAGCCTGGTGGCCTCCTCCAAGGCGGCAGCGTTCTTGAACAGGATGCCGTTCATCGCCCCCAGCCCGGTGCCGACCATGATCGCCATCGGTGTGGCCAGGCCCAGTGCATCCGGGCAGGCAATCACGAACACGGTGATGGTCAGCGTCATGGCAAACAGTAACGGTTGCCCGATCCACCAGAACCATACCGCAAAGGTAGCAAGACCGATGACAATTGCGGCGAGCACCAGCCATTGCGCAGCCCGGTCGGCCAGCCGCTGACCGGGCGCCTTGGAGTTCTGCGCCGTCTGCACCAGTTTCACGATCTGGGCGAGTGCGGTGTCGGCGCCGACCTTGGTCGCGCGGTACTTGAAGCTGCCGCTCTTGTTGATGGTGGCACCGATCACAGTATCACCGACAACTTTTTTGACCGGCATGGATTCGCCGGTGAGCATGGATTCGTCCACTTGCGATTCGCCTTCGGTGACTTCGCCGTCCACCGGAATTTTGTTGCCCGGCCGGATCACGACGATATCGCCCGCCACCACCTCGGCGGTCGGCAGCTCGATCTCGCGGCCATCGCGAATAACGGAGGCTTTCGGCGGGGCGAGGTCCATCAGCGCGCGGATGGCGTCGGACGCCCCGGCGCGGGCGCGCATCTCCAGCCAATGGCCCAGCAGAATGAATACCAGCAGCACCGATGCGGCTTCGTAGAACTGTTCGCCTGCGAAGAAAAAAGTGGCGCCCACACTGAAAAAATAGCCGGTTCCAACGGACAGGAAAACGAGCACCGCCATGTTGGCCACGCCATTGCGGACAGCACGGAACGCGGCGACGTAAAACGGCCAGCCGGGATAGATAATCGCGCCGCTCGCGAGCACGAACAGAAAAATGTTGCGGTCCATCCCGAATGGCGGCTCAAGCTGGAGAAACTGCATGCCCATCGACGTATAGAGAAACACCGGTAGCGCGAACAGCAACGCAATGAAAAAACGGTTGCGCATGTCGCGCGCCATCGCCTGCATGTCCATGCCGGCGCCGTGGCCCATCTCATGCCCCATGCTGTCCCTATCCGCATGCTCGGTAGGTTGCGCGGTTTGGACGGGGGTGGCATGTCCGGTGTGCTGGCGATGTTGCGCGGGCGGCATTGCGGAGACCGGCGTAGCCTTTGCGGGATCCGCCATGACTTGCGCATCGCCAGGTGGATGTTCTTGTTCACAAAGGTGCCTGGGTACAAGCTCGCCGCCGCAGTGATGGCCGCATTCGTGTACTTTGGCCTTGATGGCATCGAGGTCCGTCACCGTCCCGTCATACACCACCGTCGCGCTGCCCGAAACGCTGTTCACATCGACTTGCTTTATCCCCGGCATCTTGACCAGTTGTTTCTCGACGCCCCGTGCGCTCAACGGGGAGAGCAGGTCGCGCACATCAATGACGGTCGTTTTCATCGTTGCTCCTCAGTCGTCTTCAGCATGTCTTGTTAACCCGGATGTTTCATAAATTCGCGCGATGATCGCGCAGGACTTTGCGCAAAGGATTTTCTTTCATGGTGGTTCCGGTCACGGCGGCTTGCTCGTAAATGCCCTGCCTCCGGGATGATGGGGCATGAGTAAATGCGACAATCCGAGGCTCAACAGGAAGCCCAATGCGACGAGCCCAGCGGTCAGGACGAAGGGGGCGCCAGGCAGCGCGGCGATATTGAAGAGGAGTCCGCCTGCTGCCGAGCCCAGGGTGACCCCCAGGCTGGTGGCTGCCGTCTGCTTGCCGAGTTCCCAGCCCTGCGCGCTCCCGGCCTTGGCCGAGATCCAGTAAGTCAGTATCGGCGAAAGGATGCCGGCGCTGGCCGCGACCGCACCGATCACGACCAGCATCGACGTAAAATCAGACGCCCACGGTACCAGGAACAAGCCGGCCGCCAGCACCGACAGCGCGGGCGCGATGAGCCAGCGGGTCTTATCCGGTTTGAACCAGGGCGAGAATACGATGGCCTGTATCACAAACATGACCAGGCTGCACTCGGTGAACATCAGCGCGATCTGGTATGGGGTCAAGCCGAGCTCCTGCTTGCCGCGCAGTGCCAGTCCGACCTCGAACACCCCGACGCCGGCCGAGACGATGAAGGTGAGGATGAGCAGCTTCGGCACCAGCCATGCAGTCTTATCGACCGAGACGCCCGTCGTCTTCTTTGACCGATCGTGGCCCGCGCCACCCGGCACGGAAAACGCGACAGCGGGAGCCACGAGGAAGGCGAGCAGTGCAGTCGCCACGAGCGGAATCGCGACCGATCCGGCGGGCATGGCGAGAGTGAAGAAATCCGCTGCAAAGCGCGTGACGAACACACCCAGCATCGGTCCGAGCAGGAAGCCGGCAATGCCGGCCATGCTCACGAACGCGAGCCGGCGGGCGCGCCCCTGCTCGGTGGTAGTGAAGTTGCCGATCACAGCCGCCGCCACTGGCGTCACCGCCGCAGCGAATAGGCCGCTCAGGAAACGCTCGGCGTAAACCGCAATGAGATTGTCGATGAACGAGAAAACCAGCATGGTGACGCCGAAGCCGAGCAGCCCGACAAGCAACACACCACGCGGGCCGCGTCGATCGGATAGTCGACCCCACATGGGCGCAAACAGAAAAAGCGCGAGGGTATAGACGCCGGTCAGCAACCCGGTGTGCCGGGAAACTTGCGCAGCCGCTACGCCCGCTCCCAGGAGCCGCTCGATCAGGTAAGGCAGCAGCGGAAGCACGACGCCAAAGCCGACTGACACAGTGAAGACGGCGAGCATGAGCGTCGCCATGGTGGCACGGGGCATGCCGGCTGGGCGCTGCGTGGTGACCGTCACGCCGGCACCTGCGCTGCAACAGTCGCCGCCACTCCGTCAGGCCGACGGATACCTGCCAGCTTGGTCCGCTTCAGTATGGGCGCATTGATAGCCAATAGCGCGGAGCTGCCGGACACGACGAGTGCCGGGATGTTCAGGTTATTCATTAACGAGCCCTCACCGCCGCCGCGCGTCTGATTCACTCTGCAATCATGCCGTTTTTCAAATACGTTTCGTCGTACATAAAGACAACATCAGGATCCGGCAGGATCAGCCGCTCGTCCTTGTCTGCATAGTGAAGCCGACTGAGCAGGTTCTTGATGATGTCGAGCCGCGCCAATTGTTTGTCGTCGGCGCACACGATGGTCCACGGCGCTATGGCGTTGTGGGTGTGTGCCAGCATCTCGTCGCGCGCCAGGCTGTACTGCTTCCACTTTTTGAGCGCCAGGTTGTCAAGCGTGCTGACTTTCCATTGTGTGAGTGGATCACGCTTGCACTCATTCAAGCGTTGCTTCTGCTCGGGTTTGCTGATGTCGAGATAGTACTTGAGGAGCTTGATTCCCGAGCGCATCAACATATGCTCGAAGTCTGACACCGAGCCCATGAACTCTTGGTGCTCGGCCTCGGTGCAGAAGCCCATTACCCGCTCCACCCCCGCCCGGTTGTACCAGCTGCGGTTAAACAGCACGCGTTCCTGGGCCGCCGGCAAATACGGAACATAACGCTGGAAGTACCACGATGTACGGTCTCGGTCCGAGGGCTTGCCGAGAGCCACGACGCGTGTTTCGCGCGGACTCAAATGCTCAACGATGCGCTTGATCGTGCCGTCCTTCCCGGCAGCGTCCCGGCCTTCAAAGATGATCAGGATTTTGTCATCGCACTGAATGAAATGCCGCTGCAGCTTGACCAGTTCGATCTGGAGCTTGTGCAGGCTGTCCTTGTCGGCCTTTTTTGAAATCGAGGGCGCGCGTCCACTCGATTCAGTTTCGTCGGCTTTCTTGCTCATCTATTGCCTTATCCACTTGCGATGCAGCAAATTGTAAATGGGCACGTAGACGCAATACTGTTCAGATACGTAACACCGGCACTGGCTCATGCCTCTGATGCAGTTTCTCTCCGCGGTGGCGGACGTTGTAGTTGCTCATCTTGCGCTTGACGCCGCGCGGGTTGAGGCGCCCTCGGCT
>NZ_JBTRXV010000144.1:0-5901 GCF_054608695.1 Thiomonas sp. | reverse complement strand
CGGACTGCAGAAGCTCTACGCCGACGGCGGCACATGCGCTGTGGCCATCGAAGAGGCTCGCGGCATCCGCGTGGACATCGCGCGCCACCGCAGCACGGGCACGTGGCAAGACGCGCAACGGCCCCTGTGGCCCGAGGGCGTCCCCAGGGGCTTCGTCGTGCAGGCCAAGCGCTGGGTTGTCGAGCGCACGCATGCCTGGAACGAGCGTGCGCGCCGCCTCATGGCACACCATGACCGTTGAACGTACGGGCCCACCGGAGTTCACGCATGACGCGTCGCACGTATGTCGAATTGCCGGGCAGCCACAGGCTGGAACCGGCGGCTGCCATCCGTATCGCCGATGTGGCGCCGGACGAGCCGGTCGAGGTCCGCGTTGACCTCAAACCCCGCCCTGACGATGCCAAGACCTCGCACTGCACCCGTGCCGAGCTGAACGCCCTTCGCGCCACGGCACATCAAAGCGACATTCAATGCGTGACCGATTTTGCACAGCAAGCCGGGCTGAGTGTGGTTTCCGTTGAACCCGGTAGGCGCCTGATCAAGCTACTGGGACCCGCGGCGAAAGTCGAGGCAGCCTTCCAAACCAAGCTTGGCCATGATCACGACGGCAAGCATCGTTTCCGCGGCCGCTCCGGCCCGGTGCTGTTGCCGAATGACGTCGCTGCTGTTGTCGAAGCCGTCCTGGGGCTCGACACCCGGCCGGCGGCCGAGAGCCGCATCGTCCAACTGCCCGACGCTTCGGCAATGCCGGGTTATCTTCCGAACCAGGTCGGCGCTCTTTACGACTTCCCCACGGAGGCGTCCGGCGCCGGCCAGTGCATCGCCCTCATCGAACTGGGCGGCGGCTGGCTATCTGGACTCGGATACGCAGGCCGCGTTCCAGGCCATGGGCCTACCCCGCCGCGCGTCGTCGCCGTCTCGATCGATCATGGCGCGAACCGGCCCCATCCGGACAACGGCGCCGATGGCGAAATGGCGCTGGACCACACCTCGATTCTCAAGACCGTCGAACGACGCTGGAACCTGTGCCGCCGCTGACCCAGCGTGACGCCGCCGCACCGAGGGCGGGCGCGGTGCTCACCCTCGCCGTGCCCCGCGCCGACGATCCGTTGGCAGGCGTCCAGGCACCCACTGCGAAGGAGGCGAATCCGGCCGCAAACGCGCCATCGCATCTCCAGCGCGCATATGCGGAACTTGTCGCTCAGCTTCCCATTCCCGACGCGCAGGGCGGCGCCCATCATGAGATGCCGCCCTGCACACCAGCAAGGATGACGAGTCCCCCATTTTGGAACGGACGGCAGCTTGGAAAGCTTCCAGAAATCCACGGAAACATCCCGAGTATGTGGCCATGCAGCAGAGTTTTTGTTGACATGACTGGAGTGGCGGACTATGTCGCGGCCGCGTCACAACGCCGGGCCAGATCCCCCGATGGGGATTGGGGGATGAAAACGGTTTGTTCGCGAAGCCAATCTGCCGCGACTGCGCCCAGGGGAGTTCGGGGGCTGGAGGGATCGATGTTCAGACGGAAATGCCGCACCCAGTCCGGCAGCTCGGAAGCGGGCATCGGCTTGGCCAGCGCATAGCCCTGGCCACCGTCCGCACCCAACACGGCCGCGGCCTCGATCAGGTCTGGCGTCTCCAGGCCTTCGACCGCCACCGTGAGTCCGAGTCCTTTCCCCAGCCGCACCAGCGCGCCGATGAAGCCGATGATCCGGCGGGGATCTTTGTGCGCTTCGCGCACCAGCCCCTGATCGATCTTGACGGCATGAAACGGCAGGGTGCGCAAACGCAGCAGGCTGCTGTAGCCCGAGCCCAGATCGTCCATGACCAGCCGCACGCCCAAATCGGTCAGCATTTGCACAGCCGCATCGCGGCGCTTGTCATCGTCAAACTCCGCGCTTTCCAGAATCTCCAGGTGCAGACGTTCCGGGGCCATGCCGTGCTTCTGCAAGGCGTCGTCGATCCAGCGCGGGCAATCGGCGTCAAGCAACACTTCGGGCGGCAGATTGATGGAGATGTCTAATGACGGGCCCTGGACATCCCATCGGGAAACCTGGGACAGCGCCTGATCCAGCCCGAGAACGAACAGGTGGGCAAGCTCGCTGCTTCCAAATGCCGACAAGAACTGCCCCGGGGTGATCAACTGCCCATCCTCCAGTCGCAAGCGGGCCAGCGCCTCGACCTTGAAGGGCTTGCCCGTGTGCAGATTGACCACCGGCTGCATGAACATCTCCAGTCCGCCGCCGAACAGCCGTTCGCGCCAATGACTCCGCTCCTGCGCAGGAAGAGGCGGGCTCAGACGCGAGGATTGGGATCTTTGCAGGAAACGGCGGCACACCTGCGCCAGGCTGTCGAAGAACGCGTGCATCGCCGCGCTCTCGAACTGTCCGGGATACAAGCCATACAGGCCGATCACGCCCACCATATGGTCCCGTCCGTCCTTGATCGGAATGGCGACCGAACTGCGGATGCCCACCGCGTGCGCGGCTTCTTTCCAGGAGGCCATGCGGGGATCGCTGGAATAGCTGGGGTTGGTTTCAATGCGCTCACTGCGCCAGGCGCGGGGATGCGGGGATTGGCCGTAGGGGCTGTGCCTGTTCAGTTCCAACGATGGCACGCCATGGCGTTCGAGGGAGCGCATGTAGTCCCCGAAGCGTCCGGAGTTGAATTCGTAAACGAAGTGCCCCTGCGCATCGGGTTTGTAAAAAACGGCAGCACAAAGGCCCGGCAGCTTGATGACCTCGTCGAGCATATCCCGCGCAAAATCGACCCAGTGCGCCCATTCCGGGAGCCGCTGCTCCAGTCTGAAAATCCACTGCGGAAATTGATCGTGGGTCTGCTGGATGGACTCGACCTGGGCTTCCAGTTCGACTTGCAGTCGGCCGATCAGGATGTGTACGAGATCTTGCCGGTCCGCAGCGCGGGCAGGCAAACTTCCGGCGATCTGACTCAGCAGTTGCAGATACCGTCCGAATGACTTGACCACGACCGCCGATCGCATGCCAACAAGGGCGTGGATCCGGCCGACCTGGGCGGCCCGCTGGCGCTGGCCGTCTTCCGTCAAATCCGCGGACAGCAGGCTGCGCAGGTGTTTGGCCTGATGTGCCTTGAGGTGGACGAATTCGGCCGGGCTCAGGCGCGAGAGAATCTCCGTCGACTCAGGCTCCTGGGCAACAGCGGCGTAAAAACGCTCGACAAAACGGTCTGCCACCGCCGCAAAATGCTCTTGTGCCGATTCGAGCAATCCTCCGGCTGTTGGGCCATAGGGATCGATGTGCAATGGATTGCGCTCCAGCCGCGTTTCCTCGCTGTCCTGGGTGTCTTGTCCCCAGAGCCGCCACCAATGGGGGCGGTCAGCCTTGTGCAGTTTGCTGATATACAACGCGGCGTCGGCATGCCGCAGCAGCAGGTCGGCGTCGGAGTCGTCGTCGGGGTATAGGGTCAGCCCGAGACTGAGACCGACCTGGGCGCGGTGGCCGCCGGGAAGTGCAAAGGGTTGCTCGACGGCAGTATGGATACGCTGAAGCGCTGCCATCAGATCGTCGGGTCGTGTCAGACCTTCGAAGACCAGGACGAACTCATCCCCACCCAAGCGCGCCACCAGATCGGTTCCGCGCATGCAGGATCGCAGGCGTTGGGCAAGACTCTGCAACAGCGCATCACCCGCCGCATGCCCCCAGGTGTCGTTGACCGGTTTGAAATCATCCAGATCCATGTATCCGACGGCCAATTGGGTCCCGTTGCGCTTGGCTTGCGCCAGCGCCAGGGGCAGGCGCTGCTGCAAAGCCAAGCGGTTGGGCAGGCCCGTCAGCGGGTCGCTGTACGCCGCAGATCGCAGGCGGCTTCTGTCGGCTTGTTGCTGCCGCAGCAGACGGCGCATCCACCAGGCGGCCAGAGTCAGAAGCGCGACGGCGAGAACCTCGAGCAGCCAACGCGGCCAGGCTCCCTTGATCCAGGCCTGGACGACGAGCGCAGGGTGCCATCGAACCTGGATCATGAAGGGGTAGCCGGGCACTGCAATGTCCGGGCCAAACGCTGTTGCCGCAGGCTTGGAGAGCGTTGCCGCCCAGCCAACCTGGCCACCCTGCCAGATGCCGACGACGCTGCGATCACGGGTATCGATGACCTGGAAGCGCCAGGGCGCAGAATCGACATAGCCCAGTAACCGGTCGACCCGATAGGGCGTGCCCACGAAAAACTGGGTTCGGCCCAGGCGATCGGCAACCCGGTAGCGTAGGGGGATCACGCGCGATTGGACGCGTTGCGCATATTGGTCCTGACCCAGTAGAAACTGCGAATTCCTTGAAAGGGGAGTCAAGACGCGCCCCGGATTGATGGGGCGGGCGCTCTGCCGGCGGGTAGACCAGACGATCCGGTTTCCATCCGGCGATTGGATATTGAAGGCATAGAGGCTTGGGTGCAAAGCCAGATAGAGCCGGAGAATTGCAATCGTCTTGGCGCTGGGCGGACTCGAGGCACTGTCTGGCGGCAACAGCGCGGTGCCGAGGAATTGCAGCGCGGAGAATTGCCCATCGAGCCGGCTGGCGATTCGATTGGCGTATTGCAGGCCTGCGCTCTGCGCGCGGGCCTGCACCTCATGCTTGGCGATTTGGAATTGCCAAGATTCGTTCCAGATCGCCCACAGCAACATGATGACCACTGGCAGCGCCAGCAAGGCCGTGATTCGGGATGGGGTGTTCAGGCGAGAGATGGGGTCGCATCGGGCTGAAGAAGCGCGAGCGCAAGAAGCGAGGGACAACATGTCGGCGATTGTGCCCAAACGGGGGGCAACTCGCCGGGCTGGCAACGAACCCAAAGCGCCCAAACGTGCATTCCTTCACGCAAGTTCCGGAAATCGTCGGTCCATCACGGTCGGCACTTCAGCGGTCGTGAGGGAGTTTCCATGGGGGATGTTGGCCAGGGCAAGTGAGACCACAACCTGCATTGACCAGGCACAGGGCACGCAGACCACGATCAGAGCCCACTCCCGCCGTTCGATGCACAGTGCTCCATCGGCTCGTGTTGTTTGCCGCAATGCTCACAGCGGTTGCCGCTGCGGGCGAGTTCAGCCTGGATGGCCTGGACGGTCATCGAGGTTGATCGGGCATGGGAGGGCCAACGCGGTGAATGCGCAACCCCGGCATTGCCGGGCTGTTGCGCAGGTTCTGTTTGTGAAGCGCCCCTCACAAAAGGCGTGCGGATTGCCCCTGTGCGGTCAGCAGCGCGACCGCCTTCTGGTCAAAGGACACAAAGGTTGCCCCGCCGAGCCAGCCCCCCTCATAGGCACTCACACCATCCGCAAAATCGCCGCCCGCCTCAAGCACCGACAGGCCGGCTTCGACGGCAGGCCTGTTCACCTCCACATTCACAACTGCCAGTCGGGTGCGGATCGCGGTCGCCACGTCAGCGGCCTGAAAGCTGTAGACCCTGCGGAGCACCCACACGAACTCGCAGAGACACGGCACGGCGACCGCGATCAAGCGGCATCGCTCAACCTTGTATCGGGCGCTGGCCAGGGACGGTGCTGTCCAAGAAACCGGCTTGATGGGCCACGCGCTGATTGCGCTGCAACCCACCGAGGGCGGCGCACAGATGACCTATCAGGCCAACATGGAAGCCGGTGCACGATCGCCAAAATGGGCATGAGCGCGGTCCATCTGGCCGCCAGGGGGCTGATCGAGGATTTTTTCAGCCGATTCGAAAACGCCGTGCGTGGCGAGCCTGGCAACGCCTCCCCGAGCGGCATGGCTGAACGGCTGTGGTTCATGATGCCCCCTTGGGCCTGGGCAGTGTCCACGCTGGTGGCGGTCTTCATCCTGTATTGGGGCGTGCACGGCACTTGGTGAGGGTTGCGCGAACCCAGCGTTGGGGGATGGATTCCACGCAGTTTCATGATCTAGG
>NZ_JBTRXV010000143.1:0-5947 GCF_054608695.1 Thiomonas sp. | reverse complement strand
GGGGTCGCCGGCGTCGGACATGAGCACGTCGAGGTTGAAGAAGTTGGTGCCCCAGCCGTCGCCCCCGGCGTAGGAGAAGCCGACGATGCGCTTGGCGATGCTTTGGCCGTAGCCCGGCTCGGCAAACTGGGTGCCGTAGGCAAAGTGCACCCAGGCGTCGCTCCAGGTGGCGGCTTGCGCGGCAGGGATGCTGCCCAGGCCACCACCGATCCATATGGCGGCTGCCAGTACGGCCTTGCCCTTGTTGCTGAAATTTTTCAACTTCGATCTCCTGCTGTTCAAGTTCAATGCATCGCGGACGACAGTAGCCGCCCGCACCTCCCTTGGCGCCCTCCCAAGGATTCCCGCTCCACCCGCCTAACTGCCACGGTAGGTTGAATAACTCCAGGGTGTGACGAGCAGGGGCACGTGATAGTGGCCGGCCGCATCGGCAACACCGAATTCGATGGGAACGTCCTCCAGAAAAGCGGGGGACGCCGTTGCGAGGCCTTGCGCCTGGAAGTAAGGGCCGACATGAAACACCAGCCGATAACGCCCGGCCGCGAAGGCGGCATCCTGCAGCAGCGGGGCATCGCAGCGCCCGTCGGCGTTGGTGATCGCGGTGCTCAGCTGAACCCAGGCGCCGGAACGTTCGGCCAGAACGGTGATGTGCACGCCGGTGGCCGGTTTGCCACGGGCGGTGTCGAGGATGTGCGTGGTCAGCTTACCCATATTTTTGCATACACTTTAAAAGTTTTATGTATGCTATTTCAAGCGGAAGCGAAATACAATGGAAATCAGGCACTCTCGTTTTCCCGAATCCATCGACAATCCCGGCCAGGCGAAGCGGGGGCGTCTGACAATACCGAGAAAGACCGAGAGCACTCCACGGCAGGCGTGGTTTCAGACACCCGCCCAGGAGGGCGAACCTTTCCAACGCACCGCGCCTCAAGCATGGAGGAAGCAAAATGAATGCCAAAGCTCTGACCCCGAACCGCGCCCGGCAAGCGTCCGAGCCCAAGCCGTCAAACGCGGCACCTGCCGCCCCCGAGCAGGACTCGACCCAGACCATCGCTGCCGCCATCACTTCCGCCATCATCGAGCACCGCCTGGCGCCGGGGGCCAAGCTCACCGAACAGAAAATCGCCGCCATTTACGGCGTCTCGCGCACCATCGTGCGACAGGCCCTGTTCCAGTTGGCACGCGATCACCTCGTCACCCTGGAGCCGGCGCGCGGGGCCTTTGTGTCGCAGCCCTCCGTCGAAGAAGCGCAGCAGGTGTTCGCCGTGCGGCGCATGCTGGAACAGCATCTGGTGGAGGAGTTTTGCGACAAGGCCACCCCGGCTGATTTCCGCGCCATGCGTGCCCACCTCAAGCAGGAACAGGCGGTGGTCGGGCGGGTGGACGTGACCGGCCGCACCCGGCTGCTGGGCGACTTTCATGTGCTGATGGCCGAGCGCATCGGCAACATCGTGCTGGCGCAGATTTTGTCGGAGCTGATTTCGCGCTGCGCCCTCATCACCTTGATGTACCAGTCGTCGCGCGCCGCGCAGCATTCCTCCGACGAGCATGTCGCCATCCTCAGGGCGCTCGAATCGCGCGACGTGAAGCAGGCCAAGACCTTGATGGAAGCGCACCTGCGCGAAACCGAAAACAGCCTGCTCTACCACCCGCGCACCTCCAGCGCCGACCTCACGCTGGCGCTCGCCGTCTACGCCGCCTGAACGCAACGCAACACGACACCGCCCATAGCAACACCATGCAAGGCCGCGCCAAAAAGGGCTGCGCCGCACATCATGTCTGCTCTCACGACCCACTACCCCCGCGACCTCATCGGCTACGGCCGCAGCCCACCCCACGCGCAATGGCCGGGGCAAGCCCGCATCGCGGTGCAGTTCGTGCTCAATATCGAAGAAGGCGGCGAGAACTGCGTGCTGCATGGCGACGCGGGCAGCGAACAGTTCCTCTCCGAGATGTTCAACCCGCCGAGCTTCGCGGCACGCCACCTGAGCATGGAGAGCATTTACGAATACGGCTCGCGCGCTGGGGTCTGGCGCCTGCTGCGCGAGTTCGAGCGCCGCGATCTGCCACTCACGGTGTTCGGCGTCGGCATGGCGCTGCGGCGCACGCCCGACATCGCCCGCGCCTGCGTTGAACTGGGCCATGAAATCGCCTGTCACGGCTGGCGCTGGATTCACTATCAAACCGTGGACGAAGCCACCGAACGCGAACACATGCGCTTGGGGCTGCAGGCCATCGAAGCCGTGTGCGGCGTGCGCCCGCTGGGCTGGTACACCGGGCGCGACAGCCCCAACACCCGCCGCCTGGTGGCCGATGACGGCGGCTTCCGTTACGACAGCGACTACTACGGCGACGACCTGCCCTTCTGGCTGCAAGTGCGCAAGACCGACGGCACGCTGGCACCGCATCTGGTGGTGCCGTACACCCTGGACAGCAACGACATGCGCTTCGGCCTGCCGCAAGGCTTTGCGCAGGCGGACGACTTCTACTGCTACTTGCGCGACAGCTTCGACGTGCTCTACGCCGAAGGCGAGACCGCGCCGAAGATGTTGAGCGTGGGCATGCATGCGCGCATGCTCGGCCGGCCCGGGCGCATGCGCGCGCTGCAACGCTTTCTCGACCACATCGCGCGGCACGACCGGGTGTGGGTGGCGCGGCGCATCGACATCGCGCGGCATTGGACGCAGACGCATCCCTTCAACGCCGCCACCGCTTTTGTCTGGGAATGACCATGTTGCAACTCGCCACCCTCAACGCCGCATCGCAAGCCGAGTTCACCGCCCTGCTCGACGGCGTGTATGAGCACTCCCCCTGGATCGCCACACGCGCGTGGAGTCTGCGGCCCTTCGCCACACTCGCGGCGCTCAAGCACGCCCTGGTGCAGACCGTGCGTGACGCTGGCCACGAGAACCAACTCGGCCTGATGCGCGCCCACCCGGAACTGGCGGGCAAGGCGACCGTGGCGGGAACGCTCACGGCGGAATCCACCAGCGAGCAAAGCCGCGCCGGGCTGGCGCACTGCACGCCCGAGGAGTTTGCGCGCATCACCCAGCTCAACGCCACCTACACCGCGCGCTTCGGCTGGCCCTTCATCCTGGCCGTGCGCGGCCCGCGCGGAGTGGGCCTGAGCCGCGCGCAAATTCTCGCCACCTTGCAACGCCGTGTGGACCATCCGGCGGACTTCGAGTTCGCGGAAAGCCTGCGGCAGATCCACCGCATCGCCGAACTGCGCCTGAACGACAAACTCGGTTTCGAGCCCGAACTCGGCAACACGGTCTGGGACTGGTGCGAGCAACTCGCCGCGCACAGCGAACCAGCCTGGGCGGAGAAAGGCGAGCTCACCACGACCTATCTGACCGGCGCGCATCGCGCCTGCGCCGCCGACATCGCAGCGTGGATGCGCGACTGCGGCTTCGACAGCGTGGAGATCGACGCCGTGGGCAATGTGGTCGGCGTCTATCACGGCCCCGATCCGCATGCCCCGCGTCTGCTCACCGGCTCGCATTACGACACCGTGCGCAACGCCGGCAAGTACGACGGACGCATCGGCGCCTTCATCCCCATGGCCTGCGTGCGCGCACTGCACCGCGCCGGCAAGCGACTTCCCTTCGGCCTCGAAGTCGTCGCCTTCGCCGAAGAAGAAGGCCAGCGCTACAAGGCCACTTTCCTCGGCTCGGGCGCGCTGGTGGGCGGCTTCAATCCGCAATGGCTGGAGCAACGCGACAAGGACGGCATCTCCATGCGCGAGGCCATGCGCCATGCCGGCCTGCCTGCCGAGTTGTCCGCCATCGCCGCGCTGCGCCGCGACCCGGCGCAGTATCTCGGCTTCGTCGAGGTGCATATCGAACAAGGCCCGGTGCTGAACGCGCTCGACCTGCCGCTGGGCATCGTCACCTCCATCAACGCCAGCATCCGATTGGTCGGCGAGATCATCGGCATGGCCAGCCACGCGGGCACCACGCCCATGGCCACGCGCCGCGACGCCGCCTGTGCCGCCGCTGAACTCGCGCTGTTCCTCGAGCGCCGCGCCGCTGCCGACGGTGATTCCGTGGGAACGATGGGACTGCTCGAAGTGCCCGGCGGCTCGATCAACGTGGTGCCGGGCCGCTGCCGTTTCAGCCTCGACCTGCGCGCCCCCACCAATGCGCAGCGCGACCGGCTGCGCGACGACGTGCTGACCGAGCTCGCCGCCGTCTGCCAGCGCCGCGGCCTGCGCTACACGGTGGAAGAAACCATGCGCGAAGCCGCCGCCCCCAGCGCCCCCGACTGGCAACGGCGCTGGGAAGCCGCGGTTGCCGCGCTCGGCCTGCCGCTGCACCGCCTGCCCAGCGGGGCCGGGCACGACGCCATGAAGCTGCACACCGCCCTGCCCCAGGCCATGCTGTTCGTGCGCGGCGAAAACGCCGGTATCAGCCACAACCCGCTGGAGTCCAGCACCGCCGACGATCTCGACCTCGCCTGCGCCGCGTTCAACCATCTGCTCGAGCAACTCGCCACATCATGACCGACACCGTACATGCCACTGTTGCGGCCAACTACGCCGCGCTCGACCGCTGGATCGACGCGCACTTCGACACCCAGGTGCGCTTCCTGCAAGAGCTGGTGCGCGTGCCCACCGACACCCCGCCCGGCAACAACGCCCCGCACGCCGAACGCACCGCCGAGCTGCTGGCCGGCTTCGGCATGGATGCGGAAAAAATCGCCATTCCCGCCGACATCGTGCAGGCCCACGGACTGCAGTCCATCACCAACCTCATCGTGCGCCGCCGCTACGCGCAAGGCGGCCCGACCGTCGCCCTCAACGCCCACGGCGACGTGGTGCCGCCGGGAGAAGGCTGGAGCCACGACCCCTACGGCGGCGAGGTCGTGGACGGCAAGCTCTACGGCCGCGCGAGCGCCGTGAGCAAAGGCGATTTCTCCACCTACACCTTCGCCGTGCGCGCGCTCGAAGCCCTGGGCGCCCCCCTCCAGGGTGGCGTGGAACTGCACTTCACCTATGACGAAGAATTCGGCGGCGAACTCGGCCCCGGCTGGCTGCTCGACAAGGGCTTGACGCAACCCGACCTGGAAATTGCCGCGGGCTTCAGCTACCAGGTCGTCACCGCGCACAACGGCTGCCTGCAGCTCGAAGTCACGGTGCACGGCGTCATGGCGCACGCGGCCATTCCCCATACCGGCGTCGACGCCCTGCAGGGAGCCGTGGCCATCCTGGGCGCGCTGTACCGCGAGAACACGCGCTATCAGCGCATCCGCTCCAAGGTGCCGGGGATCGATCACCCCTATCTGAACGTCGGCTGGATCGAGGGCGGCACCAACACCAATGTCGTGCCGGGCAAGGTCAGGTTCAAACTCGATCGCCGCATGATTCCGGAAGAAGATCCGGCCGAGGTCGAAGCCACGCTGCGTCGGGTGATCGAAGATACTGCGGCCACCTTCCCCGGCATCACGCTGGACATCCGCCGCATGCTGCTGGCCCGTGCGCTCACGCCCCTGCCCGGCAACAAGCCGCTGGTGCTGGCCCTGCAGCGCCATGCGCAAGAGGTGTTCAACGCGCCGATCCCCGTCACGGGCTCGCCGCTCTACACCGATGTACGGCTCTACAGCGAACGCGGCATTCCGGCGGTGATTTACGGCGCCGGGCCGCGAACGGTGCGCGAGTCCAACGCCAAGCGTGCCGACGAACACATCGTGCTCGATGACCTGCGCCGCGCCACCAAGGTGGTGGCACGCACCCTGCTGGACCTGCTGACGGTCCAGCAGGCGCGAGGTTGAACGCGGAGTTGAACGTTCTGCTCGACGCGAGCGCAAGGCTTGCGCAAGCTCAACGCAGTTCGCCGCGGATGTAGAGCGGGCCTTTGAGGCTGGCCACATAGGCGGCGATGTCGTGCAACTGCTGCGCGTCGTACTGCGCCACGATGCCACCCATGATGGGGTTGTTGCGGCCATA
>NZ_JBTRXV010000142.1:0-5965 GCF_054608695.1 Thiomonas sp. | reverse complement strand
AGCGAGAAGCGTGGCTGACGTAACGCCGGAGCGGCTGGCGGAGATCGAGGCGCGAGCGGGTGCGACGACGCCGGGGCCGTGGACGACGGAGAAGCCGGGCGCGTGCCAAGCGGGACCGGCTAAGGGCATGCGGATGGGCGTCACCATCGCGGCCACATCCCCGGGCAAGGAGAATCGCGTCTACGCGAACCCGCCCGGTGGTCAGTACCCGAGCGCGGACCGACGCTTCATCGCCGCATCCCGCACCGACGTTCCCGACCTGTGCGCCGCGCTGCGGCAGGCGTGGGCGGAGCGCGACGCCGCCGCCCAGGAGGCCTGGGCGCTGCGGGAGGCGGCGGAGCCTGTGATCCGATTCACAGGCACTCCGCCGTTCTATGAGGACGTGGCTAATCTCCGCGCCGTCCTCTCCCGCCCCCGCACGGCGCACGCGGCGGTCGCTGCGGCGCGCGAGAAGGTCGTGGAGGCGGCGCGGGTCTTCGCCTCTGACGGGGTGGCTTGGCCGCTGTGCAACGCCGTGGATGCCCTAGCCGAGGCTGAGCGCACCCCCGACGCGCCGGGGCGGTGAATCGGTTCATGGCGGCAGGGGAGGGGTAGCGGTGGCGGCCAGGGTCCTACCCGGTGGCGCGCGACTCCCGGTGGACGGATGCCCGCGGTGTGTGGATGGGCGGGCGGCGCCGGACGGCTACCGGGACGACGGCGGCACCCGGGCCTGCCGGTATCGCTGCCCCCGGTGCGGGCATCGGTGGCAGACCTCATGGAGCATCGAGGCTTTGGGCGGGCGCGACTGGGAAGGGCGGCGGTAGGGCGTGCATCTTCATGCTCGGGTAGTGCAGCCGGAGTTCTGGGGGGACATGGAGTTCGTGCAGGGCTTCTCCCCTGCGCAGCGCCTGTTCTACATCGGCCTGATCCAGTTGGCCGACGACAGCGGGTGCCTGCTGGACTCGCCGATCGAGTTCAAGGCGAAGCTCTACCCCATCGACTTTGACGTCACGCCGGACCAGGTGACCAAATGGCGCGACCGGCTGGTGGAGACGAAGAAGGCCATCCCCTACGTGGCCGGCGGCAAGAAATGCCTCTACCTCGTCAACTTCCACCGCCATCAGAGCAAGAAGCATTGGGACAAGCCGGACATCCCGCTTCCGTCGTGGGTGAAGTGGATACCGTTCGAGAGCACCCCACACCGCGGACGGTACGAGCATCTGACCCAGCAACAGGACCCTAATTCCCATATCGTCTCCGACTCGGGTCCGGATGAGGTCCGGATTGGGTCCGACCTGAATCCCACCGGGTCCGGTTCGGGTCCGGCCGGGTCCGAAATGGTTCCTGGTGCTGGTGCTGGTGCTGGTGCTGGTGCTGGTGCTGGTGCTGGTGCCGTTCGGACGGCCGGCGAACCGGCCCCCGAACCGGAGGCGACGGGCGGCGCCGAGGACGAGACCGCCGAGCGCCGGCAAGGGACGGGCCAGGAGCAGAGCCTGATCCCGACCGACTCCGAGGCCTTGGCGGTGCTCCGCGGCATCGCCGGGTGGCGACCGAACGACCTCGCCGACCGCGAGATGCTGGCACAGTGCGCCAAGGCGCGACCAGACGCCGACCTGGTGGCGGTGGCCAGGTCGTTCGCCGTGGCGAAACTCGACAAGCCCCTGCAGCGCAACTCACTGCCCCGCAAGCAGTTCCTGGCGTTCGTCCGGGAGGCAAGAGGCGCCGAGTTGCGCCAACCGGCCCGCGCCTCCCCCGACGACGACATCGACGCGGAGGTCAGGCAGCGCCGGGAGCGCCAGGCCCGCATCGTTGCCGAGGCCGAGACCCGAGCCGTCGCCGGAGGGAGGTCCTGACCGTGGACGCCGCAAGCATCGAACGCGAAAGGGCTGTCCTGGGCTCCATGCTGGTCGACGCCGGAGCGGCCCTGGAATGCCTGGGCATCCTGCAGGGCCAGGACTTCGCCCGGTCGGCGCACGGCTGGGTCTTCGAGGCCATCCGGGCCCTGCAGGGCCGTGGAGCCGCGGTCGACGTGATCTCGGTCCACGAGGAGTTGTCGCGGCAGGGACGGGCCAACGCCGAGGACTTGGGCCTGCAAGGGCTGAGCGACCTGACGGCCGACGTGGCGGCTCCGGCCGCCGTCGCATACCACGCGACCCGCATCGCCGACATCGCGGTCCTGCGCCGACTGCGGTCTGCCGGCCAGAAAATCGCGGACGCCCTTTCAGGGGACGGCCCGATGCCCGCCTCGGCCGACGAGGCCTTGGGGCAGGCGCAGGCCCTGCTGGACGGGGTGCGGTCTCGAGCCCGGACCGCCGGGTCGGTCTGGATGCCCGAGGTCGTGTTCCAGCGGTGGGAGGAGTTCAAGTCCACCGCGGGCACCAAGGCGCCGGCCGCTGGCGGCTGGCCCACGGGCCTCACCGACCTGGACGACCTGATCGGCGGGTTTCGCGATGGCGAGTTGACCTACATCGGCGCCCGGCCCTCGGTGGGCAAGTCAGCCCTGGGGTTGGACCTGTGCATGCGCCGCGCCCGGACGGCGCCGGTCCTGTTCTGCAGCCTGGAGATGTCGCGGCAGATGCTGGCCGACCGCATGATCTCGTGGTCGACAGGCCTGCAGGCGGACTGGCTGCGCCGCGGCATGTACAGCCGCGCCACCTTGGACGCCCATGCCGAGGCCCTGCAGGCAGCCATGGCCGATTCCCTGATGCTCCACGCCACCGACACCCCAGGCGCTACCACGGACGCCATCGCCGCCGATGCGTGGCGCCTGAAGGCGCAGGGCGGCTTGGGCCTGATCGTGATCGACTACCTGACGCTCCTCGGCGACCGGCGCCGGCAGGGGGAGAACCAGGCGACCCACGTCGCCGCCATGAGCCAGGGCCTGCAACGCCTGACGCGCTCGATCGGCTGCCCCGTGATCGTCATGGCGCAGTTGAACCGCGAGGTGGAGCGGCGCGACGACGGCGAGCCGCGGATGTCTGACTTCCGGGACTCCGGGGGCATCGAACAGGACGCGGACGTCGTTCTGCTCCTGTGGCGCAACAAAGGCGCGACGGGCGATGGGCCGGTCGCGCTCAACGCCAAGGTCGAGAAGCAGCGCAACGGCGCCACCGGGAAGTTTCGCCTGCTCTTCGATCCGACGACTGGACGATTCGCCAATCTGGCGCGGAGGGATGCCGCATGACCGAATCCCCCGCCCCCGCCTACCGCCCCGACCGCCTCTGGATCCACGACCGCGGCGCCAACGGCGTCCGGGTGCGGCAGCGTTTCGTGCGCCACGACGGCACCTACCACCACGACGAGCCGTGGGGCGCCTTCGCCACCGAGTCCGACGCGCGCGCCGCGGCGGCGACCTGCCCGAGCGGGAGCGGCTGATCCTGCGGCCGTTGCGGCGCCCCGGCCAGACGGTGGCGCAAGCGGAGAGGGAGGCGAGCGATGTGCGACCCCTGGGAATCGACCGAGCCGCCGTCGAGGAGGCGGCCCTGCTGGCGACACCGCCCGAGGAGGTCTGCGTGCGGTTCGGGGTGACGGCCGAGCAATTTGCCAAGTGGCTGGTCAACCACCGGGTCGCCTACCCCGGCTGCCCCCGCTCCGGGTCGGCTGGCGTGGCGGGCCTGCAGGCGGAGATCGACCGCCTCCTGTCGTCCCCCGACCCCTCCACTCAGGCGCCACGGATCGCCTCCGATTTCGATGACGACAAACGTTCATCGGAGGTTCGTGGGTCGAAGGAGGGTAGCGGGTTATCCACAGCGCAAATCGCCGCAGAATCTGCCAGCGCGGCGGAGGGAGGCGAGGGGGTTGCGGAGCCGGTGGTGCTGGCGCCGGTCGAGGGGGTGATGCCGGAGGTCGAGGTCCTGGGGGCCTGGTCCCTGAAGCCGTCGTCGGTCGAATCCACGGTGACGCCGGTGCCGCCGGAGGTCCTGGCGAGGGTGGTCGGTGAAACGGTACACGACGAGGGGGTGATGCCTTCTGAACCCGCCGCCATACATGCAGCCGGGTCGCCAGTTCCTGCGCCGATGAACCCGCCCCAGGGGGGGGGGCGCGGCCCTGCCCCGACGCTGGCCCCCGGCGAACCGGGAGCGCCAGACCGGCGGGGCGCATCGGGTAACGATTCACGTCAAGACCCGCAGCGGGTCGCAACTCCCGATCGACCTGCTCTGCGATAGCGTTGCGGCGGTGGACGCGGCGGTCACGTTCGGGTGGGTGTTCGGGTTGCCGGTGACGGTGGCGCCGTGGGACGAGGCGGCGGGGTAGGGGACGGAAATCGGTTTCGGGAGGTGCCCCATGTACGACCCGACGACCCTCGCCCCCGGCGACGTCCTCCTGATGACCGGCCGCCCCCGCCTCACGCTCGGGGGCCTGCTGGACGCCGCTATTGAGTGGAGCACGGTGTCCCCCTTCGTGCACGCGGCCATCGTGGCCGAGGGGTGCATGGTGGAGGCCCTGTGGACGGTGACGCGCAGCCCGCTCGACAAGTACGCCGGCGACGGGTGGGCGTACCGAGTGCAGGCGACCCCTGAGCAGGCGCAGGCGGCGTGTGGGTGGGCGACGGATCGGGTGGGGCAGCGGTACGGCATCGCGGAGCTGATGGACGATGCGCTGTTCGATGCGGCGCACATCCCCCTGTACGGAAGGGTGACGCCGCATCGCCTGACCTGCAGCGGGCTTGTGAGCGTGGCGTACCAAAAGGCGGGCATCAACCTGACGTGGCACCCATTCCCGAGCCCGGCGGACCTCAGCTTCTCCCCTCTGCTGCTGGGGCCGCGACCGTGGAAGGGGGCTGCGTAGGGTGGAGGCCCTGCGCGCCCTCTGGTGGCTCCTGCGGGCCGCATGGGCGCTCATCCGGACCAGACACGGTACGATGCCCCCGGGTGATGCAGGATGCTCACGGGCCGCGTCTCCGTCGCCAACGGCGCCACGCCGACGTATTCCCTCGTGAACCCGTACACCGGTGCCCGGTCGGGGTCGGCGGTGGCCTTGGTGGACAGCGGCGACCAACGCGCCATCGCCTCCCCGACCCTGGTCGCGCAGACCGGCGCTCCCCAGGTGTCCGTGGAGCCGGTGGTCGGAGTGGACGGTCGCCCCACGACGGCGGGTCTGTACCTCGTGGACTGGGATCTCGGGCAGGCAGGGTATGTGCACGCGGTGACGCCGGGACGGAAACCGATTTACACGCTGGCGATGGACACCACGGCGCTCGGGGTGCAGGGGTTGATCGGGCGCAACCTCCTGCGGACCGGGGACTTCCACTACGCGGGGTCGGTCGACCGGTACACGCTTTCCCTCGGGGTTTACCTACCGCCGCCGGTCGGCGTGCCGGCGCGGGTGTGGGCGCCCTTCCTGGTGCTGTTCGGCGCGGGTGCGGTCGTGATGGGGGCGCTGGGGTTGGAATAGACGCGAGAAGGGCCGGGGTGGGGTACCCGGCCCTTCTGCGCGGGGGAGCGGCGGGGGAGAGGGACGGCGGAACTCCTTCAGCCCTGGGCGAGGCCGCGCTGGAAGTTCTGGAGCCACTTCCCGCCCTTGCCCTGGATGGACGCCTGGAAGCCGGACGCGCCGACGGCGCTGACGCCATCACGCCAGGACTGGTCGATGTTGCAGTTGCTGATGCCGTACTCCGAACGGAGTCCGGCACAGGGCGTGTTACCGGAACTGACGCCCTCCTGCCACTTCGTGCCGGCGTTGGCCGTCTTGCGGGTCCACTTCGCCTCGGCCGCCTGCAGCGAACGTGCCATGCTGGATCCCCTCCCGATTCGTAGTCTCCGCGAGGAACCGCTGGATGCCCGCCCGCCACGCCTCATCGATGTGGCAGTCCGTGATGCCGTATCGCTCACGGAGGCCCTCGCAGGGCGTGCGCGGCATCTGCGTCCCCCCTCCTGCGCGCAGAGTACCACATAAGGCCGCGCCCGCCGTCTGTTGGCCCATCCGCGCCAGTTGGGCGTTGACCTGTTCGGAAGAGTGTCGTTTATGGTATGTGTTTGGGATTAGG
>NZ_JBTRXV010000141.1:0-5969 GCF_054608695.1 Thiomonas sp. | reverse complement strand
ACGGCCTTGGCAGAATATGGCAGCATTCAGCATTGTAGGATTACTGATGGTTGCCGACGGTCTCTATGGATTTACGATGGTTTTCCCTCACGCACTTTAGGAGATGGCCCATGCAAAATAAAGACTTTTATCCTGACCCAACGGAACCATTAGCCTCTGATGACTTTGCAAGCTTTCTTCAAACAGAAGGTGTCAGGGAGTTGGCGCCATTATCCCGTGCACCCATTCAAGGTGCGGTGAAAATCGCGTTTTGGGGGTTGCGGCTCTACATTGTCGCCATGTTGATACTGGTGACGATTGGTTTTACCCGCGGGGTGCATTGATTATGGTGCGGAGTTAATTAAGGAGGTGCCCCAACTTGGGCAGCAAACAGAAACATTGTTTTCGGATATTCAGTCACGAGAAATTGTCTGCTGCTGAGTATACCCGCTGATTAGTGGTAGTGCCCTAGCGGGCATTCGCAAAAGGTACCAACATGAACAAAATAAAATTTTTTCCTATTACCGCCTTGCTGGCAACGCTTATCATGAGCATCCAAACCGTACGTGCAGATGATGCTGCCATCCAAAATCCCTGCACCGGACTATCCGCATTGCTCGCCCTGCTAGATCGGCCCACGGTGTCTGACAGTGCCTGCGTGGTGCAATATGGCCAGGCCGTACTGGAAGCGGGTTACCAACATGCCAACCTTACGGGAACCGGGGGCGGCACTGCCGATAATTTCCCCGAGGCGGAATTGCGCTTCGGCCTGCCGGGCCACAACGAACTCGTCCTGCTGCCGCCCAACGACAATCTCCAGCAGGTCCCAGGCAGCCCACATCTCCAGGGTTTCTCGGCCACCACGGTCGGCATCAAGCACGAATTGGGCTATACCAAACACTGGCTGGGGGCCGTGGAAAGCTTGTTTACTCTGCCCTCCGGGAGCCCGGCGTTTGGCAGCCGGGGGACAGGGGTAGCCTTTAACGGTATCGTTGCCTATGCTCCCAGCAACGACACCGGGATATCCTTGCAATTGGGCGTCACATCTCAGACCAATCCCGCACTCGCAGGAGGTGGTCGCTTCACCAGCGTTAATCCGGACATCACCATTACCTGGTTGCCTTTGTGGAATCTGCAGTTCTATGGCGAGGTCTACGGACAAAACCGCACGGGGCCGGGCCTGGGGTCCGGTTTTGATGCGGACGGCGGTGTGCAGTACCTGCTTACCCCTTACTGTGAGGTAGACCTCGAAGAAGGTGTGCGCTTGAGCGGAAACCTAGGTGGATTTACCCATTACTTCGGGGCAGGGATGGGTTTCCTGTTCTGATCCGTTAGGGTCCTTTGATGGATCAAAACATAATTGCGGAATTATGGTCCTTGATGGGGTCGTCTCAGAAAACGGAAAATAAAGCACGCTAAGCCGGTTGCAACGGTCGTAACGGCCTGAACTTGCCTGCACCGATCTTGGCGCTGCTTCGCCACAGATAATCGCCGGTCAGGTTGATGTGCTCCCAGCCCAGAGGCGACAGGTACTGCAACAGCGCGTCATCGACAGCATGGCCGTTGCCGCGCAGCGCATTTGCAGCCCGTTCCAGATAAACCGTGTTCCACAACACAACGGCTGCCGTCACCAGGTTGAGGCCGCTGGCCCGGTAGCGTTGCTGCTCGAAACTGCGGTCGCGGATTTCGCCCAGGCGGTTGAAGAACACGGCCCGGGCCAGCGCGTTGCGTGCTTCACCCTTGTTCAATCCGGCATGGACGCGGCGGCGCAATTCCACATTTTGCAGCCAGTCCAGAATGAACAGCGTGCGCTCGATGCGCCCCAACTCGCGCAAGGCCACGGCCAGGCCGTTCTGGCGCGGATAGCTGCCGAGCTTGCGCAGCATCAGCGAGGCCGTCACCGTGCCCTGCTTAATCGAGGTGGCCAGCCGCAGGATTTCATCCCAATGGGCGCGGACGTGCTTGATGTTGAGCGTGCCGCCGATCATTGGCTTGAGCGCGTCATAGGCGGCTTCGCCCTTCGGAATGTAGAGCTTCGTATCGCCCAGGTCGCGGATGCGCGGCGCGAAACGGAAACCGAGCAGGTGCATCAGGGCAAAGACGTGATCGGTGAAGCCCGCCGTGTCGGTGTAGTGTTCCTCGACGCGCAGATCGGACTCGTGGTACAGCAGGCCGTCGAGCACGTAGGTCGAATCGCGCACGCCGACATTGACCACTTTGGTGTGGAACGGCGCGTACTGGTCGGAGATATGGGTGTAGAAAGTCCGCCCTGGACTGCTGCCGTACTTCGGGTTGATGTGGCCCGTGCTTTCGGCCTTGCTCCCGGTGCGGAAATTCTGGTCGTCCGACGATGACGCGGTGCCGTCGCCCCAGTGCCCGGCGAACGGGTGCCGGAATTGCGCATTCACCAGCTCGGCCAGCGCCGTCGAGTAGGTTTCGTCGCGGACATGCCAGGCTTGCAGCCAGGCAAGCTTGGCATAGGTCGTGCCGGGGCAGGATTCGGCCATCTTGGTCAGGCCCAGGTTGATTGCGTCAGCCAAGATGGTGGTCAGCAGCAGGTTCTTGTCTTTGGCCAAGTCACCCGATTTCAAGTGCGTGAAGTGCCGGGTGAAGCCCGTCCACTCATCGACTTCCAGCAGTAGTTCGGTGATCTTGATGTGCGGCAGGATCATCGCCGTCTGGTCGATCAGCGCCTGCGCGGTGGCGGGCACCGCCGCATCGAGCGGCGTGATCTTCAAGCCGGATTCGGTGATGATGGCATCGGGCAGATTGTTGGCCGCCGCCATGCGATTGACGGTGGCAAGCTGCGCCTCCAGCAGTTCCAGGCGCTCGCTCAGGTACTGGTCGCAATCGGTGGCCACGGCCAACGGCAATTCGCTGGCCTGCTTGAGGCTGGTGAATTTCGCGGGCGGCACGAGGTAGTCCTCGAAGTCTTTGAACTGGCGCGAACCCTGCACCCAGATGTCGCCCGAACGCAGCGAGTTCTTCAACTCGGACAGCACGCACAGCTCGTAGTAGCGCCGGTCGATGCCGGCGTCGGTCATCACCAGTTTTTTCCAGCGCGGTTTGATGAAGCCGGTCGGCGCGTTGGAGGGCACCTTGCGGGCGTTGTCGGTGTTCATGCCGCGAAGCACGTCGATGGCGTCGAGCACACCCTTGGCGGCGGGCGCGGCCCGCAGCTTGAGCACGGCAAGGAATTCCGGCGCGTAGCGGCGGAGCGTGGCGTAGCTCTCGCCGATGCGGTGCAAGAAATCGAAGTCCTCGGGTTGTGCGAGCTTCTGCGCCTCGGTGACGCTTTCGGCGAAGGCATCCCAGGACATGACGGACTCAATGGCGGCAAACGGATCGCGGCCCGATTGCTTGGCGTCGATCAGCGCCTGGCCGATGCGCCCGTACAGGCGCACCTTGGCATTGATCGCCTTGCCCGATGCCTGGAACTGCTGCTGATGCTTGTTCTTGGCGACGTTGAACAGCTTGCCAAGGATGCGGTCGTGCAGGTCGATGATTTCATCGGTGACGGTGGCCATGCCCTCGATGGCCAGGGACACGAGTGTGGCGTAACGCCGTTGCGGCTCGAACTTGGCCAGGTCGGCTGGCGTCATCTGACCGCCCTCGCGGGCGATTTTGAGCAGCCGGTTCTGGTGCACCGAGCGCTCGATGCCGACAGGCATATCAAGTGCCTGCCAGGTTTTGAGGCGTTCGATGTGTTCGAGCATGTGGCGGGAGTTCGGCTTGGCCGGTGATTGCCGCAGCCAGGCCAGCCAGGTCGTCTTGCCGTTGTCACGTCGCTTGAGCAGGTCATCAAGGCGACGCCGGTGTCCATCCGGCAAAGGCTCGGACAAGGCTTCGTAGATGCGCCGGTTGGCGCGAGTGATCGCCTCGGCGCTGGCGCGCTCGATGGCATTGAGCGCGGGCAGAATGATGGACTGTCGCCGCAGATGTTCGATCAAGGCATCGGCCAGCACGACGCCCTTGTCGGTCTGCATGGCCAGATCGGTCAGCGTATGCACAGCCTGCCGGTAGTGGCTCATCGTGAAGGGCTGGAAGCCGAACACGGTTTGCAGCTCGACCAGGTGCTCGCGCCGAGTCTGCTCCCGCTGCCCGTACTCGTCCCAGCTTTCGATGCCGACCTTGAGCTGGCTGGCGACCAGCTTCAGTAAGGGCAGGAACGGCGGCTGATCGACGCCAAGAACGATGCCGGGGAAGCGCAGGTAACAAAGCTGAACCGCAAAGCCCAAACGGTTTGCAGGCCCGCGCCGCTGTCGGATGATCGAGAGGTCGGTATCGCTGAATGTGTAATGTCGGATCACAGGTTGTCCTTGGAGTCCGGCAACGCCAGCAGGCTTTCCCGCTCGGCGGCGGACAGGATTGAACGACGTGGCATATTTACTGATCCGTTCTCAAGTATTGATACAGGGTCTCCCGGCTAATACCAAACTCGCGGGCCAGCTTCGCCTTCTGCTCGCCAGCATCGGCTCGCTGACGCAGCTCAGCCACGCGCTCAGGTGATAAGGCTTTCTTGCGCCCCCGGTAGGCTCCGCGCTGCTTGGCCAGTGCGATGCCTTCACGCTGCCGTTCACGGATCAGGGCACGCTCGAACTCGGCAAACGCGCCCATCACCGACAACATCAGGTTTGCCATCGGCGAGTCCTCGCCGGTGAAGGTCAGGCTTTCCTTGACGAACTCGATGCGCACCCCGCGTTTGGTCAGCTTTTGAACGAGGCGGCGCAAGTCGTCGAGGTTGCGCGCCAGGCGATCCATGCTGTGCACGACCACGGTGTCGCCCTCGCGCACAAAGGACAGCAGCGCATCGAGTTCCGGGCGCTGAGTGTCTTTGCCTGACGCTTTGTCGGTGAACACCTTGCCGACTTCGACATTTTCAAGTTGCCGCTCCGGGTTTTGGTCGAAGCTACTGACCCGGACATAGCCGATGCGTTGACCCTGCAAGATGCCTCCCTGGACGAGAATGTCAGGAAGAAATCTATGACCTTTCGCGGCATGTGTCAATAAATAATAAACCAGACTCTATTCTGACGTTACGAGGCGGGCTATCCTGACATCAGGTTAGGGTATAACCTATCTGGACACACCCGGGACACCGGGTAGGCGTTCATCGAATACCTCCTTTTCCTCACCCAGCGCAGCAGGAAAGCTGCTTCACGTCCTTGTTGAAGGTCTGCGCCGCGAGCTTCAGCCCCTCAACCATCGTCAGGTACGGGAACAACTGGTCAGCCAGTTCCTGGACGGTCATGCGGTTGCGGATCGCCAGGGCCGCCACCTGGATGACTTCGCCGCCCTCCGGGGCCACGACCTGCGCACCCAGCAACCGGCCAGAACCCTTCTCGGCTATCAGCTTGATGAAGCCACGGGTGTCGAAATTGGCGAGCGCCCGCGGCACGTTGTCGAGCGTCAGCGTGCGGCTGTCGGTTTCGATGCCGTCGTGGTGCGCTTCCGCTTCGCTGTAACCCACAGTCGCCACTTGCGGATCGGTGAACACCACGGCTGGCATCGCCGTCAAGTTCAGGGCCGCACTACCGCCCATCATGTTGATGGCCGCACGGGTGCCGGCCGCTGCCGCCACGTAGACGAATTGCGGCTGGTCGGTGCAGTCGCCAGCGGCGTAAATGTTCGGGCTATTCGTGCGCATACCCTGGTCGATGACGATGGCCCCTTGCGCATTGACGGCCACGCCCGCAGCTTCCAGCGCCAGGCTGCGTGTGTTCGGTGCGCGACCAGTGGCGATCAGCAACTTGTCAGCGCGCAGTTCTCCGTTCCCGGTGGCAAGCACGAATTCGCCGTCCGCATAAGCGACATGGCTGGCTTGCGTGTGTTCCAGTACCTCGATGCCATCGGCGCGGAACGCCGCCGTGATGGCTTCGCCGATGGCCGAGTCTTCCCGGAAAAACAGCGTGCCGCGTGCCAGAATCGTCACCTGGCTGCCGAGCCGGGCGAAGGCTTGCGCCAGTTCCAGCGCGACCACCGACGAACCG
>NZ_JBTRXV010000140.1:0-6000 GCF_054608695.1 Thiomonas sp. | reverse complement strand
CGGAATAGGCGAAGCCGGCGCCTTGCCCCTCTTGTTATCTCCTCCTCCGCACAGTATCATTTGTGCTCTCTTCTTATGGTGGCTGTAGCTCAGTCGGTAGAGCCCCGGATTGTGATTCCGGTTGTCGCGGGTTCGAGCCCCGTCAGCCACCCCATATTTTTCAATACGTTATCACCGTTTTCCGAGAGTCCCGGATTTCCGCTGTGACGTTTTTGTGACCATCCCTCGATGTTCCGCGCGGCCTCCGACAAATGATCGGGGGCCAAATGGGCGTAGCGCAGCACCATCTCCAGACTCGCCCATCCGCCCAGCTCCTTGAGCACCTGCACCGGCGTTCCGCTCATGACATGCCAGCTCGCCCAGGTGTGGCGCAGATCGTGCCAATGCAGATCGGGCAATCCGGCGCGAGCGCAGGCCTTGCGCCACGCCGCCGTTCCGGTGCGCGTCACCGGCTCGCCCTTGTAGACAAACACCCACTCTCGGTCGTCGCCCCGGCACTCCTCCAGGATGCCGAGGGCGTCCCCGTTGAGCGGCACGCCTATGGCCTTTCCGCTCTTGGCGTGCTCGGGCGGAATGTAGGCGGTCGCGCGCGGGATATCCACCAGGCGCCATCGGAGATGCGTGACGTTGTGCCGTCGCAGACCCGTCGCCAGCGTGAACGAGGCCATGCGGCGCAGATGCTCCGGCAACTCGGAAAGCAACCGGCCGGCCTCGTCGCGGGTGATCCAACGGATCCGGCCCTTATCCTCCGGCGCATGGGGGATGGCGGGGACGCGGTCGGTCCATCCCTGCTTGTGGGCGTGGCGCAGGATGGCGGACAGGAGGGCCATGTAGCGGTTCGCCGTGGCGTCTGTGACGCCGCGCTCCAGCACGGACGCGCGGATCTCACGAAGATGGTCGGCGCCGATGGTCCGAACGGTCTTGTCGACGATCAGCGGGGCCAACACGCGCAATTTGAGCACGTCGTCGGATCCGCTGCGCTTGTGCCGACCCACCGCCTGCCACCAGGACGCCGCGGCGGCCTTCAGGGTCATATCCGGGGATTGCCCGAGCTTGGCCTGTTCCCAGAGCCGCGCTTTGAATCGGTCGTGGAATTCCTGGGCTTTCGCCCGGTCCGTCGTCCCACTAGAGCGTCGAATTCTGCGTCCAGAGTGCTGGATGTCAATCCACCAAACGTCGCCACGCTTCCTGAGCATCGTTTTTCTTCCCCATTCTTACCCACATACTGGCCGCGCAGCCAGTCCAACAAATCGTCCTCCACGAACACCCAACGCTTGCCCGGCTTGGCCGCAGGGATATCTCCGGCCTTCGCCCGCTGCTGCACGGTGTCCGGGTGAAGGTGCAGCAACTTCGCTGCCTGGTCAAGGTCGAGAGTTTTCATTTGTCCCCTCTCCGCCCACGCCGAACCTCACCGTCACCGCACATTTCAACGTCTTTCATTTCAGTCTCCCATTGAAAATAGGGATGGGCCGCATCGCCCACGACCTATTCCCCCCGGAGGCGAAATTTTCGGCTTCCGCGCCGCGCCGCGCCGCGCCGTCACGAAGATAAAGAGGAAACATCGCGGGATCGTGCAAAGCAACCAGAGGAGTCATCACGCGACGCCGGCCATGGGCGGACCGAGCCGTCCATTTGGGAATGAAAAACGGGGAAAGCGTTTTGCTGCGGGGCACCGCCGGAAAAAAACGCTCCATAATGACGCGGTCTTCGATCGCGCGAGATCCAACAACTTCCGGGCCAGCAAGCGAACGTCAGTAGATGGATTGGGTGTGCCGACGCGTTCCGCCGGGATCGTGATCTTCGCGTCCGCCGATTTGGCAAGATGGATCGGAGTTACCGGCTCGAAGGTCATCTAGCCGGTGTGGGGGGGACGTTCCTTATGGTGAGTGCGACCTTCTCCAATTTCTCTTGTTTCATCAATCCCTGACCGCCCATCACTTGTCTTCCGCTTTGGCTAGGAAAGTGAGGGTGGAATGCCTAAAAGCGTCAAAAGCTGGTCGATCATCGGAATATTGGCGCGGTTGGAAATGATGCGCTCCATCGTGAAGATGGAGAGTCCGGCTTGTGGATGCCGCGGAGGATGCCCGCCTAGGCGGCTCTCAAGTCGAGTTTTGAGGATGGCGGCCGTCTCGCCACTCGGATCATCTCCCAGCATGAGCAAAAGGCTGGCTTCAAGGCACGGGGTGGAGGGAAGGGTGTCGATTTTCCCTCTTTTAGCCATCATTTTTTCGGTTTGGCCCCAATTTGCGTCCGTGTCGAACAAGGCGGCCACGCCATCGTATCCGCCTTGCCTCCTTTCCCGAATGGCCGCTTTGACCACATTACGGGCGCCCTTGCCATGAGCATTCTTGACGCTGACCGAAAGACCGGATCCACGATGGACAAAGAGTTTCAGCACATGCTTAACGAACGCCTCCTCGTCGTCACCTTCGACCACAATCCGAAGAGTTTTCCTCGCTTTCCACGGTGGATTGGACGGACTAGATCCGCGGGACCGCGCCATAGGCCCCCGCCATGTATTTCGCGTAGAAGTTATCGTCGTTACGGATGCCTTCGACCTTGTCCATGCGGATGGCTCGGCTTTCGCAATCCTCATCCTTCTCCACCAGCATGACTTGGGATTTGTGCAGGATATTCAGCACCTCCGCGGCATGGCAGGTGAAAAGCAGTTGGGCGTTGTGGGGATTGGTGTCGGGATTGGCGAACAGTCCCAGCAGGGGTTCCAGCATATGCGGGTGAAGATCGCTCTCGAACTCGTCGATGACCGCGATGCCGCCATGCTCCAGAGTGATCAAAACCCGCATCAGGTGGATGAACGCGCCCTGGGTTCCGCTGGACTCCAAGGCGAAGGGCAGATCGTAGAGCTTGCCATGCGAGCGGTGTTTGCCTACGGGCAGCAAGATCGTTTGCTGTTGCTCAGGATTCTGCGGATTGGGGAAGTTCATTTGGCGGATCTCCACGCCTTCGAGACCCAAATCCCAGGAAGATAGCAGCCGGTTCATGCTGTCCCTGTGCTGGGGATGCTCAAAGTAGTGGCGAGCAGCGACATAAAGCCAGTCGTCTGAAGATTTCATACGTCCGACGCCCGTGACGTTTGTGGTTACCCATGGAAGCTCTGGACGGGCGATCCTCAATGCCAGTGGAACGCCGTATTGGGCCGCCCAGGATATCAAAGACACGTCTGGCCTCACGTTCTCTATCATATTATCAGACAGGCCGAAGTCTCTCTGGCGGATTCGGTAATTCTTCCGCCTCTCGTCCCACTCCCGAATGAAAAGGTAGTCGAACCGTTTTTCCTTCCGGTAAAGCGCCTCGCGCAACACCCGTTGCCGCGTGCATAACAGCTCATAGCGCCACAGATGCTCGTCAGAGTCCACCACGCAGGAAAAAGCGCTGGGCTCATTGCTGGCGGCGAAGTGCGGCGCGACCGGAATCCCGCTTCCTATGGGGTTTTGAAAGGATTGGGAGATGAACCAGCCGAGGAATGCCGCCGGTTTCAAAAGAGCGGTCTTACCGGCCCCGTTGGCGCCCAGGACGGCCATAACCTTGGACACCCTCTCGCCGGTTGGCCTGGAGCTGATCCAGTCGGAATCCGCCACCTTCCGGGTCACAGTGAAGTCTACCCTGGTCTCCTCCAAAAAGGATTGGAAGTTGGAAAAAGTGTAGCTGTGCAGCATGATTCCCCCGATGCGCCGCATAATCAACGATTTTTTGTTGATTGTAGTTGTTCCTTGGGCAGAGATAAAGGGGTTGACGGCGAATATTTGATGCGAAATAATGATTTGCATGGACACCAGATCATGGATCTTGCTTTTGCTGGATACCCGCCGCCGGTCCCTCGGCGCAGTGGTGGTTTTGGCCTTTTTTGGGATTTTGACCCTGGTTCACGGCGCGGCGCTCCCATTTTTTGGGCTGGGGGTGTTCTGCGCATTGTTGGTTGTCGCGGAGGACGACAACTGGGGGTGGCCCTTGGCGGCATCGATTCGGGTCATGGCGAGATCTCGCGCCCTTCGGCGGGCCGTCCCGCTCCTCATCGGCGGTTTCTGCGCCACCGCCGGCTCCGCCATTTCGATCCGCCGCCGCCTCGCCCGCTTCCTGGCCAAGCGCACGAAATTTTTTGAACGAATACAAAAGATTATCGACTTGCACGTCCTCCTCACCCAAAAATTCCTGCTCACCCCCGCCCTCCGCGGGGCAGAGGCGTCGGCGCCGGCCTAGCGATTTTTGGGCGGCGCCGCGCGGTCCGCGCCGGCGCCCGCCCCCTCCCAGCCAAAAAAACATGCCGCCCCTGCACTTCGGGGGCAAAAATGGAAAATTTTCGGTATTTATTCCAATCTATTGATTTTGAGCAAGTTTGCGACCACGCGCGGCGCTTCCACAACCTTTCTCCATGGGAAATCATTGGCGAATCATGGATTTACGAGCGCATGGGGAAAACCGAGGGCCAGCTCAGGAGCGCCCTGCGGAGGGAGTTCGGCCCCGAGTTATCAACTGACAAATTAAGTAGTTACGCTGCAATCCAACCTCAAGGACAGGATCCCCTAGATCTGTTGGTCGAGCTCGAGGACGAGCGGGACAGACAAAAAAGCGAGGAAAAAGAAGATCTTGCCCTGGGTGAGAGAGACACCGCCCGGCTCGCCGCGGCGCTGGGGGTCTCCCGCCGCCTGGCTCAGGTGGCCGTGAGGCGGCGGAGGGAGCAACTCTTGACTCCCTCCGCCCAGGCCGAATTCTCTTTTTCGGTGCCGGGAGAAAAAAGATGAGCGCCGACGCCACTCGCTGGGCGTGGCAGCAGCAACTCGACTCCCGATCCAAACTGCTCCTTCTGTCATTGTCCGACAGGGCCGGGGAGGACGACACGTGCTGGCCGTCCTGGGCTAGATTGAGTTTCGACACCGGGCTCGACCGAAAAACCGTCAATTCATGCCTCATGCGTCTGACTGAGGCAGGGCTGATTCGCGACACTGGCCGCCGCGTAGGCAGAACCAAAAAAGTTGTGGTCTGGCGGCTGGTTGGAGTCCCTCATCGAGAGGAGGGGGGGAATAGTCCCAAAAAAGGAACAGTTCCTTTTTTCCCTGGAAATAGTCCCGAAAAAGGGACTGTCAAACAGTCCCAAAAACGGAACTCCGAACCTACCTTTACAAAACCTAAAAAAGAACCAACCACCACCAGTGGTGGTAGTGTGGATGTGGATTTTCCCCTTGATATCCAGGATCTCAAAGGAGCTCTGGAAACCGTACAACATGCTGATTTATCGCCTGAATTGGCGCAAATCGTTATCGACGAGCTCGCCGGCCAAATCCGGGTCGGCGCGGCCAGGTTCCCTTCGAGACTACTCAACCACCTGATTAAAAAGGCGAAATCAGGGGAGATCGAGAGGACATCCTGGGGGCGAAAAATCGCGGAGGAGCGGGAGGCGGCCCGCCGGGCCGCGGCGGCGGAGGCCGACCTGGAGCGCCGGCGCCGGATCAGCCAGGCCGCCGCGGGCCCAGCGGCAGGCGCGACCTCCGACGGAATCGACATCATCTCGTTGCTGGCGAATCAAGGAGATTCCGCCGAAGTGGTCGCAGCCCTTTCCCGCATCCGGGCGCAAAAAGAAAAACTTGTCGCGACCACGCATGTGGGCGACACTTGCTTCCAAAGAAAGGAGACTGAAGATGCTGTACATGGATCCTGACCCTGACGTAATCACCCCCCTCCCCGCGACGGATGGCCATCCGGGATTTCCAACCAACACCGACGAGGCGGAAGAGTCCTTCTCGGTGATCTCCCTCTTCTCCGGATGCGGGGGAATGGATCTGGGCTTTAAGGGCGCGTTCTCGTTCCTGGGCCGACGTTACCCGCGAAACCCCTTCGACATCATCTGGGCCAACGAGATCAACGAGGCCGCGTGCCGGACCTATCGGAGGAACATCGGCCCCCACATCCGCCACGGAGACATCTGGTCCATGATGGACGCCCTCCCGGACAAGGCGGACGTGGTCATCGGTGGATTCCCGTGCC
>NZ_JBTRXV010000139.1:0-6113 GCF_054608695.1 Thiomonas sp. | reverse complement strand
CCTCGCCGCCCTGGTCGCCCTCGGGAGGCGCTTCGCCCTCAGCCATCAGTTCTCACCCCTCACGATCCGCCAGGACTCGGGCAGGTGCACGTCCGGGCAGCCGAGTTCGGCCTTCCGCCGCACGATGAACCGTCGCAGCTCGGCGCGCTTCTCGGCCGGTGCCCGTCCGTATGCCTGCACCGCGTTCGACAGGTCGCTGCAGTCGCGGATCGGGAAGGACTCCCCGTAGGCGGTGTCGCCCTCGGCGGCGGCGTGCTCACGCTCCTGCTCGGAGATCTCGGCCACGCCCCGCAGTGTTCCCCTAGGCCCTGCGCACGCGTAAGCCGGGCCTAGACGACGCGCATCCCAGCTTCCTACGAGGCGTGCAGCTCAGGCACCGTGGATGCATGTCCAGGCGCAACACGTTCCTGCTCTACGGCGGCGCCCTCGGCGTCGCCGGCCTCTACCTCATCGCCACGTCGCCCGAACTGCGCGCCGAGGTCGTGCGCATCGCCCGCTCGCTCAAGGAGCGGTTGGAGGGATGCGCCAGCTGCGAGCGGCGTCGCCAGGCGCTGGGCCGCATGTTCGCCCAGGCCCATGAGGCCGTCAACTGGGGACGGACACTCGGTGACTGACCACGACCGGCCGATCGTGCCGCGGGTGACCGCTGCCCCCATCGAGACACGGGCCGCGGCGTCCATTCGCGGCGTCTTGGACGAGATGCGCCAGCCCGCCTACCTCGAGCTTCTCGGCAAGTCCGTCGGCACGGGCCTCGCCGTCGGGCTCATCGCCCGGCGCATCCCCGCCATCGGCCTGCCTGTGGCGCTCCTCGGCGGCATCTACGTCGGCCTCGAGCTCGCCGCCTACATCGCCGGGCAGGGGAGCCACGAGATCGGCCCATGGATCGACGCAGAGGCACTACAGGAAGGGATCCCCGATGACGATGACTGATGCCGAGGCAGCCGACGAGCTGACCCAGGACAACGTGCGCCGCGCAGAGGTCCTGATGCACAAGGGCATGCCCGCGAGCGCGTGGAACAGCGTGATAGGCGCCATGCAGGAGGACGCCTTCATCCACGCGGTCATGCACCACCTCGGCGGCGACGATGCCGTGGACGCCCTCAAGCTCGACATCGCAGGGCGCATCTCGCGCTGGCTCGACGAGGCAGAGAAGCAGGTCGAAGCCGCCCAGACGCGCCAGCGCCTCGTGGTCGCGAACGGCAAGGTCCCCCGTGGCTGAGATCTCCATCTCCGCGGAGCTGGGGGCATCTATCGACGGGCTCGCGTCACAGGTCCGGCGCGCCAACGAGAGGGCGCAGCAGGCCCTCAACCACGCGCCGGCACCCGCCGCCATCCACGGCCAGGGTGCGACGGGTGCGAGCGGGGCGTGCGTATTCTCCTGCGGGGGGCCGTCGCAGGGACGGGTGTGGCAGATCCGCTCGCTCGCCGTCGGGGGCGACGGCCTGGTCGCGGGCACGGCACGCTTCTACGCAGCAGGGTCCGTGCCCTCCTCGGCCGGCGTCCAGATGATCGGGCTGCGCGACGTGACGACATTCAAGACATCGGCCGTGCGCACGCGCTTCTACTCGACCGGCCAGTTCGTCCTGCACGCCCCGACAACGCTGTGGGTCGTCGTCGTCACAGCCACGGTCACAAAGGCGGTCCTGGTCGACGGCATCGCCGAGACATATGACTTCGCCGCCTACCACGCGGTCACGGTGCTCTGATGTGTGGAGCGCGTTCGCAGTCAGCGGAGCTTCCGCAGTGATCGGCGCCGTCGTGACCGAGGTCGTCGAGATGCGCAGGCGTGCCCGTGACTCGGCGCGCTCGGACCTGCGGCAGCTGAAGACCGACGTCCAGGCGGCCCACGAGCAGGCGCTTCTCGCCGCCACGCAGATGCAGGCCCTCAACCAGCGCGTGAACGACGTGCTCGACAGGCTGAACCGGGAGGCGCCATGAGTTGGGACCCACGACCGAGCAGCTTCCGGTCCATTGTCCATGACGTGCGGACGTACGGCGCCACCGGCGACGGCGCTACGGACGACACCGCTGCGATCCAGGCAGCGATCACAGCCGCGGGCTCAACGAGCGCTGGCGGGATCGTGTTCTTTCCGCCTGGCACCTACGTCGTGAAGCGCACGATCACGCTACCGCACGCCATTTATGCGGGCAACACAACGCCGCAAACGGCTCCCATCGTCTTGCAGGGCTCGGGGTACATGGAGGACGGCTTCTACCAAACCGCTCCGTTCGGCTCGCTGTTACTCGCTAAGACACTCGCCGGGGACATGATCCAGGGGCCGGACATAGCCACAATCGGCGCGCACCTCGCAATAGAGAAGATGACGATCTCGGCGTCGCCCGGCCAGGGCGGGTCGCAGACGGCCGGCCACCTCGTCCACATCTACAACCCTATGGAATGTTGGTTTCGCGACATGGAGATTCGTTCTGCGCACACAGACGGACTTGTCTTCGACGGCAACGGTGTCGCCGGCAACCTAGTCACCATCGACCATTGCCGCGTGGAACACTGCGGCGGTAACGGTTGCTTCTTAAACAGCTCCATTCAGAGCATCGTAATAGGAACCCACTTCGAAGCGAATGGAGGTACAGCCGGTCTCTTGGTCGGTGCTACTGGCTACGACGCCGCCATCGTGGGTTGCTCGTTCCAATCCAACACGCGCTACGGGATCGCCATAGGAAGCCAGTCCAAGATCATCGGCTGCACAGCGCAGACCAACGGGCACTCGGGCATCATCGTGACAGGCGGTACGCATTCGTCGGTGATCGGGAATGTCTGTATCTCCAACGGAACGAGTGGCGTGGACCCAAAAGGGATTCGCTTGTGGGACGCCCAGCACTGCTGCGTCTCGGGAAACCATTGCTTCAACACAGGAGCGGGGACACCACAGACGTTCGGTATCACCCTTGAGGGTACGTCCGCCACAAACGTCGTGATTGGTAACACCGTGACCGCAACGACGCCAGTCACATCGACGCCAGGGAACATGGTCAAGAACAACGTTGGCTACAACCCCATCGGCGTCGTCACAGTTGCCGTCCCCGCTACGGGCATCGCTGTTAGTGCAGCACCCTACGACCGCACCTTCTACGTCGCGGCGGGCACCGATCCGGTGACATGCGCCATCGCAGGCGGCCCCACGATCAAGGTTCCTGCGTCAGCCTGCGTGCCAGTGTTCGTCCCCGCTGGCAAGACGCTAACCCCCACCTACACCGCGACACACCCACCGACGTGGGTGGTTGAAGGGAACTAGGCCCATCACACGCCTCGTCACACCCCCGCGCTACGCTTGTGCACGGTGCCTGCACGCTGCCCGCACACTGGCTCCATCCTCCGGGCAGACATGCGCGCAGGCGCCTCGCACACCCTGCGCACGCCTCGCTCAGACCCTACAGACCCTAGGGAGACCTCGTGAAGATTGCCTTCGACGCCGCGTACCCGCCCTCCACGGTGCCCGCAGGGGCCACAACGGCGTGCATCTACGCAGGCGGCGACACCCCGAACCCGATTCGCACACCGACAGATGTGCCCGTGTACGCGCTGGTGCGGTACTGGCTGCCTGTCTGGGTACGCTCCAACCCACACCCGACGCAGGGCGGCGTAGACGCAGGCCAGATGGTCAACTGGCTCAACCTCGCAGGCGCACAGCACGGGATCACGACCGTGCTCGACATGGAGACGGCCGTTACACCCGCCTACGTCACCGCCTACGGCGCCGCCATGCACGCCGCAGGCTTGCGCGTGCTCGTCTACGGCTCGCGTGACTATGTGTTGAAGAACCCGGCGCTCAACGGCTACTTCGTCGCAGACCCCGGCTGGCAACCGGGACACGCCCCGCCAGGCACTGCGGTCGCCGTCCAGTACGCCTACGCAGGCAGCTACGACCTGTCGTGGATCACAGATACGGTTTCGCTCTGGGACCGGCACCCGCCGCAGACCGCCGCGCAGCCCACGAGCACGCCCACGTCCACGCCGACCACGCCGTCGACGGCGACCCCGCAGGCCACCGTCACGACACTGGTCATGCGCAACGGCCACGGCTGGATCCCTCTCCCGGCGACGTGGCGCAGCATCCACGTCATGGGACCGAACCCCGACGCCACGGGGCACTACGTCGGGCCGCTCCCCACGCTTGCCTACGTCTCGTCCACGCCTGGCCCGCACAGCCCGCACGGCGTCGCCGTGTTCACGGGTCCGGACGTGACATGCCGCGTGATTATCGCCTAGACCCCTTGACACGGTGCGTGGAGAGGCGCATAGTGGGGGCACTGACCACCGACTGACCGAAAGGACTGACCACCATGAGCACTTCCCCCTACTGCACCGTTATCGTGAGAGCGGTCGAGGACACCGACGAGAACGGCGAGTCGCGGTTCACACCGCCGCACCTGAAGGTCGGCACGTCAGTCACGGTCGAAGCGCTGACAGACGACGGCGTCACGGTCTTCTGGGACTCGGTGGACGTCACCGACGACAATGCCGCCACCGACCCCGAGGTGCTCGCTTCTGAGCTGCTCGCCAAGGGCGGCTACGAACTCGACGAGCTCGGCCCGGAGTGGTTCCCCGACGAGCACGGCATCAAAACCACAGGCAGGGCATCACGTGCCTCAGCGGACGCCACTCCACCGCCGTCGTCCCCCTACACCGACGGCCTGCGTGAGCTGGCCAACTGGCTGGACGCACACCCCGAGTGGACGCCCTTCTCCGGCGAGTACCTCTACAGCTGGCAGCACAACGCCGACCTGTCGACCATGGCCCGCGCCGCCCGCGACATGGGCACCGCGGAGAAGGAGATCAACGAGAACACGGGCACCTTCAAGCTCGTGAAGCGCTTCGGGCCTCACGCGTTCACGGTCCTCGCCGATCGTGCCGCGGTCTGCGAGCGGGTGGTCAAGGGCCGCCGCGTCGTGAAGCGCGTCGAGAAGGTGCCCGTCGGCGACGTCGTCTACAGCGAGCACGAGGTCGAAGAGGTCGTCGAAGAGGTCGAGTGGGTCTGCCCGCCGTCGATCCTTGGTGCGGCTGGCAGCTGACTGAAAGGGCGCGGGCGTGTCCCGCGCGAGCGGCTGGCGTGGTCTGGTCAGTCCCCCCAGCCGCTCGCATGGGACACGAACAGGAGGGAGCCCCGATGCCTGACCCCGAGGTCGTCGACGCAGACGCCGAAGACGCCGCCGCCGAGATCGTCCACCACCCGTCGCCCGTCGACGCACAGCGCAGTGAGCTGAACGTACTGTGGCGCAAGTGCCAGCTCATCTGCGCACAGGGTAACGAGATCGTCCCGAAGCACTTTTGGGGCAGGCCCGAGGCTGCGCTGTCCGCCGTGCTCATGGGCCGCGAGCTTGGCTTGGGCGACATGCTCAGTTTGCAGCGGATCTATGTCGTCGACGGCAAGGTCGTGCTCGCCGCCGAGCTGATCCGGGGCCTCATACGCAAGGCCGGGCACAGCCTCACCTACACGGAGCGCACCAACGAGCGCTGCACGATCCACGGCAGGCGCGCAGACACCGGCGACGAGCTCGACGTGACCTGGACGCTCGACGACGCCACGAAAGCCGGCGTCGCAGGCAAGCGCAACTGGCAGACGTACCCTCGTGCGATGCTCGACGCACGGGCCACGACGGAGATCGCACGGGCGCTGTTCAGCGACTGCGTCGGCTGGGCCGTCTACGCGCCGGAGGACTTCACAGAGGTGCGCGATGCCTGACCTCTACAAGTGGCTAACCCCGAACCGCACCACCACGTACACCTGCGTCCGGTGGCCCGTGCGGGCACGTCAATGGACGTCCCCCAAGACGCCGGAGCTGTGCAAGAGCGGCTGGCACCTGGCGACGCTCGCCGGGCTGAGCAAGCACCTGCCGACCAAGTTCCCGGCGGTCCTCTGGACCGCAGAGGGGCGGGGAGCAACAGAAAGCACGACAGACAAGATCGCGTTCGAGAGCGCACGCATCCTCGCCCCCGTGGGCACGCTCACTGAGCGCACGGCTCACGCGCTGGCGTGCGACTGCGCCGAGCACGTGCTCCCGATCTGGGAGGCGCGGTATCCCGGTGACGACCGTCCGCGGACGGCGATCGAGACGAAACGCCGGTGGCTGGCCGAGGAAGCGAGCGACGAGGA
>NZ_JBTRXV010000138.1:0-6505 GCF_054608695.1 Thiomonas sp. | reverse complement strand
AATCAACTCAGCCACGAGCTGGCGAGCAGGCTCGCCGACTCCAGGGCGTTCCAGGCTGCACGGTCCGGTCTGGTCACCTCAGCGGTGATCCGACTGTACCGCGCTGGTCTGGTTTAAACATACAAGGAGTTGTGGCGCATGAATCCCCAATGATGTGGACAGTCCCAGCACCTGGCACGGTACTGGCGTAACTGAGCACGTCAACCCCGGCGAAGCGGCCTCCGGTCGCGTTGTTCAGGCCCATCTTCGTCACCAGCGCGCCTGCCCGCTGGCGGGGAATGAGGTTGACCACGTCCCCGCGAATCGTTCCCGCGGCGGTGGTCAGGGTCATCGTGGCTGGATCAACCTGGGTGACCTCAGCATTGGCGTGATACTCGATAATTCCGCCATACAAGCTAGAAAAGGCGCTGGAGAAATTGGGTTTCTCGACGACGAAATCGGGGTTGGCATCCAGCACGATGAGCTTGGAGCCCGGCTTGTTGGCCTGGAGCCAATCGGCCAGCAAGCAGGCACGCTCGTAGGGGCCGGGAGGGCATCGGTACGGTGCCATGGGAACCGTCACGATCACCACGCCCCCAGGCTGCATGGCGTTGAGCTGACTGGCGAGCAGCGTGGTCTGCGGCCCGGCCTTCCAAGCGTGCGGCATTTTGTTGGAAGTACCCAGACCGGGCACAACATCGAATTCAATGCCAGGAGCCATGACGATGCGGTCAGCGGCTAGCGTGCCTCCAGAGGCGAGCGTGACCGTGGTTGCGACCGGATCAATGCTCACGACCTCGTCGAACACGGTGTTGATGCCGTAACGCGAGCGCAGCGTGTCATAGTTGTAGGTTTGGTTGGCGAGTGTGCGCTGCCCAGTCAGCACCAAACTGCTCATGATGCAGGCGGTGTAAGTGGGTTGTTGCTCGATCAGCGTGACATCTACGGCATCACCCCATAAGCGCAGGTATTTGGCAACCGTGGCACCTGCCATACCGCCGCCGATGACGATGACACGAGACTTGCCTGAGCCTCCTGTGGCGGGTGCTGAGCCTCCTGTAGCGGGTGGTTGCGTGGAGTCTCCATCCTGTCCATCAGTGTGGTGGCCATCCAGCGCAGTTGCGACAGGATTGCCGGTAGATGAACCACCTCCACCGCCACAACCATCGAGCAGGGTTCCGACCAAGCCGGTTCCAGCCAGTGCAATAAAGGTTCTTCTGTCCATGAAAATCTCCTTGTACCTAACTGGCTTGGCGATCAGGGCTGGGATGCGAACCAGTTACTTATTGCAAGCAACTGGGAATCAGAGTAACCCTTCGCGACTGTGGACATCAGACCGGTACCCGACTGAAAATCCTTGAGCTTTTGATAAAGCTCATTGGAGGATTTACCGGCCAAGCCGTCGAAACCTGGGCCCCGCCCATTGGTGCCGTGGCATTCGAAGCAGTTGGAAGCGAGAAGCCGACCTGGCTGGCCGATCTGCACTTGCGCAAATGCAGCTCCTGATGTCATGCACAGCGACAGCGCGAGCGCGAGTAAACGAGGTGATGTCTTCATAGCTAGCGTGACTCCTGATCAAGTGCGTTGGAACAACGAGAGCGTGCCTCTATCGCAGGATGGACCGGACGGCGAAAAAGATGACTGTCAGCGCCTAGGCAGACGAGACATGCGTTGCATGGCGAGGAGTGCCGCATTGCCATGACGCAGTTGGAGTTGTGCGCGCATGCGCTCGTGACTGGCCTGCATGCGCTCCAGCGGGTTTCGTCCCCGAGCCGCCTTCAATTCCCGCAAGTAGGCGCGCACTAAACGAATAACGCCACATAGACGCTGAAACTTGGTCTGGTGAAGTGGCCGTGGTGGAGCCGATTCAACGTCCAGCTCGGGACGGATCGCAGCCACGAATTCGGATACCTGTGTTTGTTGTTCTTGGCTGGATTGCCAAAGGTTGTTTGCTGCATGCATCGACCATCTCCAAAATGCGGAGATCGAGAAGATTCCGCTGGCCTCAGCCTAAGCAAAACTTGGACCAAACCTGAAGTTTCATAGAGAAAAATGTCGAATATCTCACATTCGACATCCATGTACGGCACTCAACATGCACAATGCGACGCCAATCAGCGACTCGCCTTCCTCCATAACAAGTCACAGTGAATCTAAAACGGCGTCGCTATGCAACGACACAAAATCCTTAATTTTTCTATATAACTGATTCTATTAACTATTTTTGTCGCCGTTTAATGACATAAAACATGCGGTATTATTTATATATAAGTGCGTCTATATTATTGCATCGCAACCCACCGTTATCGAGACGGCCGAATTGACCAACTGCTGGTGGCCGAAGATCTCAGTGACCGGTCTCGTCGTGCAAGATCGACTCGTAGTCCTGTCCACCGTAAAAGACGCCGATGATGGACACCTGCTTGGCCATCCACGCTGAAAGCAATCACCGCTCGTTTGACATGTGTCCAACTGGCGCCGAGTGCCCCGATGGCCTCTGCCCTCACCAAGGCAGGCGCTCCAGCGGGCATGGGCCTCCTCATTGGCCAAAGAGTCGGTAAGCTCACCGGCAGCGCGGTCTGGTGAGGGCCCTGGATCTGCGCAAGTAGACACAATGGCGCAAAGTGCCTAATAAAATATTTAGTTACAAGTCTGTGGAAACAATCCGTTTCTTGGCTCTTTTCCGCGCAATGGCAATCGCAGATCTTTGCTAAATTTCACGACGTTTTGTTCTGCACGTGATATTTTGTGCAGACTTCGTTTCGTCCCGCCGTGAAGGACTTCCCATGAAAAAGGTTGCATTGCTATGCGGCTTCGTCGTGACGGCCTTGCTCACCGGTTGCGGTGGTGGCGGCTCCGTGGCATCGACCACCCCGGTGAGTTCCTCCGCCAGCGGCACCGCCGCCTATGGCAAGCCCATTGCCGGCGGACAGATCCTCGCCATCGACAGCACGGGCAAGCAATGCGGCAGCGCCACCACGAATGCCGATGGCACCTACGCCATCAACCTGGACTGCGTCCCGGGTCCGGTTCTGTTCACGGTCAGCTCTGGAGCCCCCAACGGCATCCCGCTGGACAGCCTGGCCATCCCCGCCTCCGGGCAGGGCGTCTCGGGCACGGTCAACATCACCCCGCTGACGACGCTCATTCTGTATGACGCATTGGCTTCGCTGAAACTGAATCTGGCCAGCAACGCCCAAGTCATTGCCTTGGGCCCGCAGTCATTCTCAGCCTCGAGCTTTGCGACGACTGACCAGCAGGCCACGCAGACCGTCCTGCAGGCTCTCGCCACGACGTTGAGCCCCTTATGGCATCACGCCCCTGTCGTTCAACCCCGTCACGCAGGCTTTCCAAGCCAATGGCACGGGCATCGACAAGTTCTTCGACGATTATCCCGAATCCGCTCCATCGCCCAACACCGTCGCCCTGAGCACCACAGGCGCGTTCCTAGCGGAGGTTGGCTTTCCCTCGGCGCCTGGAGGAAACCCAGTTTTCGGAGGATCGGCCTTCGCCGCTTCCACAGGCGGCGGATCAGGCTCCGGTTCGGGGTCCGGAACTGGCGTGCTGTACGACTACCCACAGCAGTTCTTTAGCCAATTCGCGGGATCGTACGGCGGCATGTGCGGATCGCTGCCGGGCGCTGCGACCTCGCCCGGCACGATGACGCTCTCCGGCACTGGCGCCTTCACCTCGCCATCGGCCTCGTACGACATGAGCAATTTCTCGCCGCCAAACAGCGTCGCTTTGGTGTTCCAACACACCTCTTCCGGATATGGCATCACGTACGGCGACTTTCCGGCCAACAGTTCCAGTGACGCCGATATTGTGATGAGTTGGGATACGGGCGGGCATTACCTTGGATACATCGACTCTGTGAACAACTACGAGTGCGTCCCGCCAACCGGAACGACCGGCCCTTCGCTGCCCGGCACTCCGCAAATCACCCAGACCGTGCTGTCGATCATGCAAGGGTCGACGGGTGCGGGGCCTTCCGGCGTCTGCGATGGCGGAACCGTGTCGTCGCCGACGAACTCTTCCTATCAAACCAATGTCCCTTACTCCCTGGACAACGGCATCCTGACCATTGGCAACACCTCGGTCAACCTCATGAATCGCGTGGGATCGAGCGTGCAGGTGACAGAGCCGAACGCTCCGAAAATCCCGGACATGGGCCTGCATTACATCGCCCAGTTCGCCAGCGGTCAGAACGTCGAGATCTTCTACACCAAGGCTTTGGGCATTTTCGGCATCAGCTTCGACCCTCCTGGAGGTGGGGCGCCCAGCCCAACCTATGGCTGTCAGTTTTGAAGGCTCGTTTGAAGCTGACATCGGCAATCAGGCTCACGCCATCCCGATTGCGGCATGCGAAGAAACTGTGGCGAGCGTTCTTTGCAGCGGCATTGTTGGCGAATCTGCAGGGTTGTTCTTACTCGCCGCTTCTTCATCAGCCTGTCGACACGGCGAGCGTGCCTGCCAACATCTTCGGGGCCGCGGCCAAGTTGACAGGGATCGATACTGGGCCTCCCGGAAAGCCCCAGGTCGTCATTTTCTTCGACCCCTTCTGCCCGCTTTGCCGCACGCTTTATGCCGAGCTTCGCCCCAATCTTAGGAAGGTGAGGATTCATTGGGTGCCCATCGGCACCCAGATGCCGATGGTTGTCATCAACGACGGCACGGCCGAACGGGTTCCGGCCAGCTTCTCGGCAAGCTCGTGCCTTTTATCTGGATTCCCGGGAACAACGGCGTTGCAAAAAGCCCTGACTGAGCGGCATCAGGTTCTTTGCAGCGACCCCACCGATTGGGCTGCGCAAGCGATCGAACGCAATACCCAGGCCCTGACGTCCTGGAAGCTCTATGGTGTTCCGGTCGCATTGGTCGGTGCGCAGAAGAGACCGGTATTCGGGGCGGCTCAAATCTCGAACATTGTTCTTTCCTTTCATTAGCCAAACCAGTGCATCTAGGCCTAGTGGTTTCAAACGCGAAGCGCAAATAACCACCGTTTCCGAGAAATAACATCATGAAAAAACAAATAACGCGCATTGCCGTTCATCAGTCATCCAAGGTAATTGCTGCAATGTATATTATTTTTACATTGCCTTTTGCATTGATTGGCGTTATCGGCATGATGTTTGGAGCGCCATCAAAGTTTCCGTTCGCGTTTTTTGCGATGACGCCAATAATTTATGGGATTATTGGTTATCTATTTTTTGCATTATTTTGTTGGCTTTACAATATCTTGGCAAGTCGCATTGGTGGCATTGAATATGAAACAAAAGAAATCTATGGAGATGGCGGTTTCAAAAGCGAAGCGCGACGCATCGCTTAACCACCGTTTCCGAGAAGCCTTGAATCGAGAACGCCCCCGCCCCGGATTCAGCGGGTTGGCGTTCTCGATAGTCTTGCTCGATTGAAGGTCCCCGCCTGGCGCAACGCCGTTTGAGTTTCGAGAACGTCAAAGAAACACTGCGGGCGACACCGAAAACCTGTTTGCCAGCGCGCGAGCCTGGCGCGCGTTGATCTCGCGCTTGCCATGCAGGATGTCGCTCACCGCCGACTGCCCGCCGATCTCCTCGGCCAGGTCAACCTGCTTGAGCGCATGTTGCTCCATGAAAAAGCGCAGCACCTCGTGTGGAGGCGCATCGGGGACGGCGTGGCGGGTGTTTTCATAGTCCTCGACCAACTGACCAACAAGGTCCAGAAACTCAGCCAGTTCGTGCCCTTCATGGTCGCCTACAACATCGAGCAGACCATTCATCAAGGCCACGGCTTGCTCATACTGCGCTTCGCTGTGGATGGGGCCGATGTGCACCGGCAAACTGGCCTGAAACGCGCGCCAGGCCGGGGCAATGGCCGCGACATCGAGGGTGACTGCGTTCATGGTTTCTTGCTCCTGTTGGTCTGGCTCCAGCGGTCATAGTCCGCATAGGTGAAGACATGGCGGATGTACAGTTTTTGCCGGTTGTAGTGGATGACGGCGATCACGCAAAAGTTGTTGCCGCCCACGTCGAACACCGTGAACGGCGGCACATAGTCAGTTGCATTGAAGGTCTGTTTGATGGCTGCGAAGTGCTCGAAGCTGGTCAAACTCACCACGCGGTACCACGCCTCCAGCGGCGCCTTGGCCTGCGGATGCTTCACCCAGAACATCTGGAGCGCCTTCTTCGAGATGACGTGCATGGCGCCATGCTATCGCGTTTTGCGATATTTCGCTGTATGCTCGGGAGCATCAAAATGGCTGACAGGCATGGGGCAACGGCTCTTGCCGTTGCATCAGGGCGGTTTGCCAAGGGGCCATGTCCCCATGCCTTGAGCATCACCGCCCGTGTCCACCGCGCCCATGGCCCCTGCTGCTTCTCGGCTGGCCGCGCCGAGGCACACCCCCGCCTCCTGGCCATGCTTGCTGTCCTGCTGGGGCAATGGGCTCAGATCCAGCATGGGCAGGAAGGGCACAGATTTCACAGGCTCGGCTTGCTTTGGCGCCTGGTCCTGCGCTTGCGGCATCGGCGTCCTTGACGTTTCAGCAGGC
>NZ_JBTRXV010000137.1:0-6612 GCF_054608695.1 Thiomonas sp. | reverse complement strand
CATCGATTCCGTGTCCTCGCCGCACAGGTAGAGATCCGGGAGGGCTTTGGGATTGAAGGGCAACAGCAAAACCGCCAGGCGTCTGGGGGTGTATTCATCCATCACTTCATCTCCTTTCCGGTGAAACGTCGGGTATCCACCCCTATTCCCCCGCGACGCGAAATTTTTGGACGGCGCCGACTCGACCCATAAAAAAAGGCGGGCCGAAGCCCGCCTCTTGACGGCCCAAGCAGACCGCCTCCTTTTCCGCCCCCTCCTTGCGAAGCGGGGCGAAACCCATCCGTCAGCCGTCTCCGGCTTTCATCCCCTTTCCGCCCCCATACACCCGCCAGAACCGTCGTATCGCGTGTTTTAGCGCCGCCGTGTATAGCCACGGTGGTTCAGCGGGATGGAACAGCCATCCACAGAGCCATCCCTGGTTTTTGTGGAGAACTTAGCGTCCGGCCCCGAACTCCAGCTCGTCCTCCTTCTCCTTGCCGGCCTTGCTCTTGCCGGATCCCGTGGATTCCTTCCCCGCCGGTTTCCGCTCGGGTGCCTCGCGCTCGGCGCTCCGACGCTCCTCCTTGCGCTCCTGGCGACCATCCTCCCGCTCTGGTCTGGCGGTCTCCTTGTCCATCTTGAAACCGGCCTGCCTCTTGGCCTTCTCGACATCCTGGGTGTAAACCTTGACCCCCATCCGGGCGCGGGTGACGTTGACGTAGGTCTCCCGGTCGCCGTGCCGGCCCGACTCGGTGTTGTGGTGGATCATCGCCCGGTCCACCGTCTGGCCTTGGGCCTTCACGCTGGTCATGGCGTAACCGTGATCGATGTTCCGGTACTTCTCCAGATCCACCGTGCGCCGCTCTCCGTTCATCTCCACGACGAGACTTTTGTCCCGGATCTCCAGCACCTTGCCCTGGTCGCCGTTTTTGAACCCGGTCTCCCGGTCGTTTTTGGAGAATGTGATCTTGTCGCCCTCCGCGAACTCCCGCTTGACCTCCCTGCTGGCCTCCACACCTTTAAGGTCCCCGCGCATCTGCACCACGCGCCCGCCGTCCAGCTCGACGCTCACCCGGTTGGTGCGGTCGTCCTTGCCGACGACCCGCCCCTCCGCACCCTTCTCCACGCCCAGCGCCCGGTGCGCGGAGGTGAATTTCACCACGTCGCCCCGCTCGTAGGCCGACGCCCGCCGTTCCGCTTCGCTCATGTCTTTCTTCTCCAGGACGGCGAACTCCTTGCCCCGCCCCAGTTCGCCTTTGGCCTTCAGCTGCTCTCGAACGGCGTCGTTGATGCCCTGCCGGTCGGCGTTGGTGGAGGTGAGTATGGCGGTCTTGCCTCGCGCCCCTTGGGGCAGCGCCGCGTAATCCTTGGCGATCCGCTCCACAACGTGCTGATTGTCGGCTCGCGCGGCGCCGCGCATCTCCACCCGCATCGTTTGCCGGTCCTTTTCCGAAAGCTCCCTGTCCTCCCACTTCTCGCGCACCTTGTCTTGCTCGCCGCGTATCTCCACCGCCGGGCGGGCCAAGGCCTCGCCGTGCCGCCCCTCCAGCACGTCCTTGACGATTCCCTTGGCCTCTTTCGTCTGCTGGCGGTGGATGTCGGTCAGTTCGTTCATGGGCAGATGCTTCTGGGCCTGCTCGAAGGCCTTGCCGGCCTCCACGGACTGATGCTGGAGGCGGTCGCCAAGAAACACCGTACGGGCGCCTTCCCGCTCCGTTTTCGACATGACGTCCGTGAACTCCTTCAAGCCCGACTGGCTCGCCTCGTCGTGGATGTGGAGCACCTTGCGCGCGCCATTCGCCTTGTCCAGGGACCCAGCCTGGTCCTTCAGTTCCTTGACCAGATCCGCCCGCTCCCGCGTCTGCTGGATCCAGGCCGTCGCCCGCACGGCCGCGGACTCGATGACGCCGGCCTTGCGCCAGTTCTCGTGCTTGCGAAAGGCGGACCGGGTCAAGTCCGACCGCAACGCCCGCTGGAAACCGTGGCCGATGGCCCGCAACTGCGCCCCGACCCCCGCCCTTCCGCCGGATTTGGCGACATCCCTTCGCATTCGATCCAGGCCCTTGTGGTAATCGCGCCGGATCCCGGCCTGGATGCGGTCGTTTATCTTGCCCGCCAGCTCCGACTTGAGGGTGCCGCCCTGCTTGAACACGCCTTTCTCGCCGATGACGTAGCGGGTTTTGGTGAGGCCGGCGTGATTGAGGTTGCGGCTTTCGATGGATCGCTTGCCGGAGTGCAGGGCGGGCTGGTAGACGCACCCGTCCTTGGCCCTAAGATACATCCGCCCCTTGGAGTCCCACTCCTTTTTGGTGGCAGGATCCGCCGCGATCTTCTCCAGCTTGCGGGCCGAGGCCGTGCGTCCCTCGTAGGTCGCCAACGCCCCCCGCGCCAGTTCGGCGTCCTTTCGCGCCGCCTGCGCCCCGCTCCGCCGCTCGTTCAGGAAGGATCGAGTGGTCTGGCTCCCTATGCCGCTCTCCTCTTGCAGCTTTTGCGCCTGGGCCGCGCCGGTGGAGAACCCCTTTACCTCCCAGCCCTTCTTCTCCGCCGCCTCCCGAACGAACTCCAACATGGTGGTCTTGCCGGTGCCGGCGAGGCCCTGCACCCCCTGGAAGCGATCGTTGCCGGTCAGGATCATTCCCGCCGCGCCGCGCTGCTCCTCCGAGAGCTTGAAGCTCTGGCCGGTCTCCTTGCTTTTCCGCGTCTCGAAGTCCTTGAGAGCCCGATCAAACTCCGCCTTGTCCATGACCTGCTGGTGGGCGCCCTTGCCCTCCTCGATGCGCTTGCCGACGCCATCCTCCAGGGTGATCATCTCCCTGGTGGTGAACTTGCCGTCCCCGCGATCCACCAGCCCGCCGGACGCCTTCGCGTCCCGGACGGCGCGGTCGAGCTCCTCCAGGCTCGCCCTGCCCTGGGAGAAGCGGGCGGCCTCCTTGTACAGTTCGGATTCTTTGAACGCGGCCTCGCGTTCGGTGATATGGGACATGGCTTTGCCCACCGCCTCGCGGGCGGCCTCCTCGCCGTTCGCCTTTTCCCCTCCCTCTTGGGCGCGTTCCGCCGGCTTGATGCCGATTTCATCAGCCTCCTTCAACCACCGCTCCTGATGCGCCTCCCGGCTTTCCGGGTGGTTCTTGGCCTGCCGGGAATCCAGGGCCGCGATCTGGCGCTCCTGCGCCGAGGCCTCCGCCTTGGTGACGCCCCGCTCGGCCAGTTCCTCCTTGATCTCCTCGCTGCGCTTGCTGAAGGCCTCGATCTGCTCCCGCGCGTACCCCTTGATCTCGAAGTCGCCCTTGTTGTTCCATTCGATCTGGTAGCCCTTCTCCTGAAGGCTCCGGGCCAACTCGTTCTTGTAGACGTTGTCCGCCGCGTGCCGGGCCTCGTACATGCCCTTGCTTTCCAGGGAGTAGGCCTTGCCGTTCTCGCCGTAGGTCAGATTGGTCACGACGACGTGGGTGTGGGCCTGGGGATCGCCGGCGCGGGTGGTGGCGTGCTCGAATTGGGCGTAGGTCAGGTTGCCGGTATTTTCGGTCTTGCCGTCGATCCGCGCCTGGGCGTGCCGCTCCAGGTAGCCCATGGCCTTGTCCACGGCTTGCCGGTGGGCGTCCAGCACGTCGCTCCGCCCGAACACCTCCGCTTCGATGCTGACGCTCTTGGGGGCGCTGAACGTGAAATCCCAACCCGCCCGGTGCTCCAGTTTCTTCTCGCCGGTCTCCTGGTCCGCGCGGATCCGGCCAAGCTGCCGCTCCTCGATGAAACCGCTTTCCCCGATTTCCCGGACCTTGCCCGAGAGCATGGCCTCCATGCCCTCCCGCGTGACCTCCTCGCCCTCGATGCCGGAGATTTTGGCGCCCGCGCCCTTCCACTCCGAGGGTGATTTTTCCCCCTGGTAGTATTCCAGCCGATCCTGCTCTTCCGTGTAATAACTCGCGGCTCCGCCCGCGTTCGATATCTGTCCCACGCTGATCATAGCCACACCCCTCCGCTTTCGTTTCCTTCTCCATGGCCGGCGTCGTCCTCGTGCGGCGGTTCCTCCGCCGGCCACGGCTCGTCCACCATTTCGTCCACCCCGAACGGATCCTGGCCGGGGCCCTCTTCCGCGTCGCCGCCGGCCAGGAAGTCCAGCCCCTCCCGCTCGACGTACTCGGGGGCGATGACGGGCCGGGCCTTGTACGCGATGCGGACCTTGCAGACCGGCAGGTCCCCGGCGATCTTCAGAAAACCCTCCAGGTCGGGGAGGATCTGTATCTCCGACGACAGGACGCAGTACCGCTCCTTGCGGTTGCGCACCAGGGCGCTGGTGTGCTGCTCGTCCTCGCCGCCCAGGTTGATGTTCTCCTGCACCTCATCGACGTCCTCCTTGCCAAGGATGTCCGCTAGGCGACGGGCGCTGCTATCCTCCTCCGTCCGCAGGACCAGCTTGGTCTGAAGATTGGAAATGAGCGTCGCGCTCATATCCTTGCCGTAGATATTGTCTATCTGCGCGGCGTTCTGAATACCGACGACGGTGAACAGGCCGTATTTGCGCCCATAGACTAAAGCATTCTCCAGGGCACGCATTTTTTGCAGCGACCCCAACTCGTCGAGGACCAGCATCATCCGCAGATCCGGCGTCGGCCTCTGCTCCATGATCGCCATCAACGCGATCTCCAACCAGGCAGAGACGAAGGGCTTGATGGTTGCGTGCTGGTCGATACGGGAGGAGATGAACAGCCATCCCTCGTCATCTTGGTTCTTCACCCAGTCGCGAATACTGAACGTCCCCGCCTGACCGAACAGCGAGAAGAAGCGGATCGCGGGTTGGGCCAGAAGGGTCATGCGGACAGACTCGGCGCTCTTGGGATTTTTGTCGTTGATCAGTCCGGCGCTGACCGCTTTTTTACGTTCCAGGAGACCGAAGAGATCCGCCAGCGGCATGGACAGGATTCTGAGAATTTCCGCCATGGACCGCTGGCCCTGCGGCCTCCCGCCGACGATGCGGATGATGTCCTCCAGAAGCATCCGCGCGGCGTTCTCCCACATGGGATCGCTCGACGCCTGCTTGTTGCTCTGCTGAGGGACGAAGAACTCCGCCAGGGCCGCCGGGTCCATGAGCTTGTGTATGTCGTTGAAGATGGTCCACGGGGCGCAGCGGGCGTCGAGGGGGTTGAGCAACACATCCCCTTCCCGGAAGTATCGCTCGACGAACTCGCCCGAAAAATCGTAGACCACGCACTTCATCCCTTTCGCGCGGGCGGCGTCCAGCAGATGGAGAATCTCCTGGGATTTGCCGGCGCCCATAGAGCCGACACACAACACATTGCGGGTCAGTTTGGAGAATGGAATAGGCACGCCGCCGACGAGAAACGGGCTCCGATCATCACTTGAAATCATCGAGGTCACATCCTCCGGCGAAGTGAGGCGCTGCCCCCGCACGAACCAATCCGAAATATCCACGACGCCGCGCCGCACAAGAAACCGAGTGGCGATCACGCCGAGTCCCAAGCACAGAGCGAGAGACGCGAGCCCCCAGAACAGAAAACCGAACCAGGGGAAATGCGCCGCCGCATAATCGCGCACCTGCCAGGCGGGCGCGGTCACGTCCCGCCCGTGGACCTCGATGGTCATGGGCGCTCCCGCGTCGAGAAGGAACGAGAAGAACGATCCCGCCGCCACACCCCAGAGATAATCCGCCGCGCGAGGATCGAACACGGCGAGCGACAAGTCCCACACCGAGCCCCACGCGCCGACGAAGACCATCGCGAAACGACCGAGGTGCGAGATGAAAAGATGGACGCGATGGAACAGCGTCCCCATGCCCGACGCCCAGACGGAGACCTTGGCTCGGGGCATCATTGGAAATTCTCCTCGCGCTCGTTGCGGATGGTCTCGATCACCACCCCGGCCATCTCTTTGCCCTTCTCCAGTTTTTCCTTGTCTATCCCCGCCTGGACCGAGAGAGACATCGCACGGGCGAGGATCTCTCTGAGAATCGCCTCGTTCCGCTCCTCGAATCGCTCCACCATCTCCATCGTCATGAGCTGGTCCATGCCGACGCTGACCAGCACCTTGACCATCGTCCCCAATGGGAGATTCCGCTCCTTGGCGAGCGCCGCGAGGCGCCCCATCTCCTCACTCCGAAACCGCACCGATATCCTGTTGTCCACTTCCGTCATCCTCCTGCCGCCGTCTTCTCCCCTATTCCCCCCGCAGGCGAAATTTTTTGAAAAATCCGCGAGCGGGCGCGGACGGGTGACGATTCCGTCGGACGTGAAGCGGCCAACCAACGAAGGGACAAAGAAAAAGCATGGTCGCAAATTGTCGGACCGGATAACGGAAACAGGCCAAAGCGTCGGACACTTTCCCGCTTGGCTGTCGGACACGCCAAAAGGCAATGACCACGGGGCTTCGCGGGGTGTTTTTTCGGGTGCAGCGGAGCTGCGTAATGTGTGCCCTCTAGTCCATGAAATGGACGGCCCGCCGAACCGCTTTTCCACATGCGGAAAAATGCAAAATCTCTCCTCGAAGATTCACCGCCCGTCCACAAAATCCATGGCCCGAAGCCCGCGCGACGAAGGCCCCGACAAGGGCCGGCGGTGGCGCGGGTTGTGGGCGGCAAGCCGGGGCGTGGCCCGGCTGGTGGCCATCGGCCAGCCGTCC
>NZ_JBTRXV010000136.1:0-6632 GCF_054608695.1 Thiomonas sp. | reverse complement strand
GTCGATCCCCATCCGCTGGCCCGCCGTGATGGTTTGCGCCGAATCTTCCCGCGGTGGATCGAACAAGGGCAAGAGACCGAGGAAGCGCCAGGTGCCATCCCCATCCTTTCGTGCCACTCCCAGGGTGCGGTAGCCCTTTTCCGCCAGGGCATCGATCTGGCGGGTGGCCGTCTGCCTGGTGCCAACGTCCGGCTGCGCCAGATCCAGGATGACCTGCGGGGCGCCCTTGGCTACGCGAAAGCGCTCGGAGCCTGCCGCCACTTCCGCCTCGCTACGCTTGCTTACCGGATCAAAGGGTTGATATTTCAAGACGGAATAGGAAGCCAGTGGGGCAGACGCGGGCAAACCGCCCAGCACGGCGGTGTCGATGGGGTCGCCCGTATCACGCTCGGAGGCCAAAGCGGCGGCGAGGATTAGCTCCTCTGCATCGCGGGCCCCGATTACCACGAGTTCACCGAGGGTGAGGCGGTTCTGGGTGAGGGTGCCGGTCTTGTCGGCGCAGAGCACATCCATGCCGGCCATCTCCTCGATAGCCACCAGACGCGAGACGATGGCCTTCAGCCGTGCCAACCGCTCCGCCCCGACGGCCATGGTCACCGACAATACGGCGGGCAGGGCGACAGGGATGGCGGCCACGGTCAGGATCAGGGCAAAGAGGATCGTCCGGATCATGGGCTCATGACGGATCGCCAGAGCCACGAAGAGGATCACCGCGATCAGAACCAGCGCCGAAACGATCAGGAAGTTGCCGATGGCGAGCACCGCCTTGCGGAAATGGGAGACGCTCTCCGCCCGCTCCACCAGTTGCGCGGTCTTGCCGAAAAAAGTCTGCAGACCCGTTGCCGTCACCACGCCCTGCATCTCGCCCTTGCCCACGATGGAACCGGAATAGGCGCCATCCCCCCGCCCTTTGTCCACCGGCAGAGACTCCCCCGTCAGGACCGATTGATCGACACTGAGATAATCGCCGCTCAGCAGCAGCACATCAGCGGGAATGATGTTTCCCAGCTTCAGCAGGATGGTGTCGCCCGGCACCAGGTCCTGTGCGGCGATCTCCTGCCAAAGGCCGTCGCGCAGGACCCGCGCCCGCAGTGCCAGCTTCCGTTTGAGCATGGCGATGGCATTGCCAGCCTTGTGTTCCTGCCAGAAGCCCACGCTGGCGTTTACCAGCAGGAGGGTCATGATGATGGCGAAGTCCGCCCAATGTGCCACCACGGCGGAAAGCACCGCGGCGATTTCGATCATCCAGGGAATGGGGCCCCAGAAATAGCCCAGAAACTGCCGGAGCGGGCTGAGGCGCTTTTCGGGGATGGCGTTTGCCCCATATTTGGCCAGGCGACGGGCGGCCTCCGGCGACGACAAGCCGCGCTGGGGATCGCTCTGCAATTGCCGGAGGACCTCCGGAATACCGGGGGCGTTTGTCGGTTCAGGATTGATTGTCATAAGGACCGCCCGCTATGAATACAGATTTTTCGGTCCAATCAACACCACCACCACGCATCTATCTCCCTCAGGATGGCTCCGATACCATGGCGATATAGCCCACCGGGCATTCGTGGGCGCACAAGCCGCAGCCCTTGCAATAGTCATAATCGATACGGTAATGCGAGCCGTCGGCGGCGAATTCGCGGGTTTTGAGTACGGCCTGGTCCGGGCAGAGTGTCCAGCAGTTGTCACAGGCCATGCAGTTGCCGCAGGAGAAACAGCGGTTGGCCTCGGCAATGACCTGCTCCGTCGCCAAACCACCAGCGATTTCGGCACTGCCCACGCGGTTTTCCGGCGGCAGCAGGGGTTCTTCCGCGCGCGGAACCAGTTCGAAATAATGGAGGTTGAGTTCGGCAATGCCGATCGCCTGGAGTTCCCGCTCTGGCTCATCATGGAATTCGCCCAGTAAATGGGCGTGAATGACGGCAGCTGCGCGTCTACCGTCCCCCACAGCGCCGCTCACGGTGCCCCAAGCACCCTCGCGAGCATCGCCGCCGACGAAAATGCCCGCATGCCCGGCCAAGCATCCTACCTTATCCACAGGGAAAAAGTGCTGCTCACCAAGCAGATTTTCCATGCCCGCTGGTTCCACTTCCTGGCCAACAGCGGGAATTACCTGATCGACATGGAGCACGGTTTCAGTGCCCTCGAACTGGACGATGTCGAATCGGCCGTTGTCCCGCGCCAGTTTTTTCATGCGGACGAGTTCCACGCCCACTACCTTCTCGCCGCGCAGGATCAGACGGTGCACGCCGTGTTCCGTATGCAGGATGACGCCCTCCTCCTGCGCCTGGCGGATGTCGCGCGGAGCGGCTTTCATGGCCGCCTCCCGTGCAACGTCGGGACCCGGCAGTGCGTCGTGGGTGACGAGGTGCACTTGTGCTCCGGTACGTGCGAGTACGCGTGCCATGTCGACGGCACTGTTGCCGCCGCCCACGATCACGGCAGAGCGAATCTCGGGCATGGTGCCGAAGGCCATCCATTCCTGCAACAACGTGAGCGCCGGATGCAGGTCGCTGGGGGTACGCCCGTCCACATCCCACGGACGCGGACGTTGACGGCCTGGGCCGAGAAAGACCGCGTCATACTCCTGCTTTAGCTCCACAACAGAGACTTCCCGCCCCAGTGCTGTGCTTGGCATAAAATTGATTCCGGCAGCAAGAAGCCGTTCGACTTCTGCGTCCAGCACTTCGCGCGGTAGGCGATAGCCCGGCAAGGCCATGCGCAAAGTGCCACCGGCCACCGGCAGCCGCTCCATGAGAGTGGCCTGCACGCCCAGCCGGCGGAGATGGTAGGCACAGGAAAGTCCCGCAGGACCAGCCCCCACCACCACCACCTTCGGCGCATCGGGGACGAGCGGCGGTAGGGGATAGCCCCACCCTGCCCGGATGGCTTCGTCCCCCAGCAAACGTTCCACGTTGTGAATGGCGATGGCAGCATCGAAACGGCCCCGGTTGCAGGCGCTTTCGCAAGGGTGGTCGCATACCCGCCCGGTGATGGCGGGTAAGGGATTCACCGCCACAAGGGCTTCCCAGGCAGCCTGGAAATTCTCATCCGCCACCTGGGCGAGATAGTCGCAGGGATTTTCCCCCGCCGGGCAGCCGCTGTGGCAGGGTGCCGGGCGCGGGTGGTAGAGAGGCCGCATAGTACGCCAGCTACCGGTTTTGAATGCCAGCGAGGTGGCGGGGTAAGCGAAGGCACCGGGGGTCATAACGGGCATGGCGTTCTCTCCTTAGGTAGAACGGAGGCCGCCGCGGCGCACCGTATCCGCGCCTTCCGTGTCGAGGGGGTCAGCGGTTTCCTTTTTCAAGGCATAGACTTCAATGTTTTGATCGGCGAGGGCCTGGAGATGGGCGAGTTCTTCACGGGCCAGTGCGTCGTCGGCGAAGAGGTGCTTGAAGCGTCCCTGGAGCTTGAGGTAGTCCGCCACCGGACGAATCTGCCGGATCGGCATGGTCCCGACCAGTGCGCCCTGCTCCAGCTCGATGAGCGGGAACATCCCGCTCTGCACCGCAAGACGTGCCACCTCGATGGAAAGCTCACTGCCATGGCCCCAGCCGAGGGGGCAAGGGGAATGGATCTGCAGGAAGCTCGGCCCTTCCACCTCAATGCCGCGCCGCACCTTTATTCGTAAATCGGCAGGATAGGCGACCGATGCGGTCGCTGCATAAGGAATGTGATGGGCGGCTATGATGGAAAGAATGTCCTTTTTCAGGTGGCGCTTGCCCATGCGCGCCACGCCTGCGGGGGATGTGGTTGTGGCGGCGGCATGGGGCGTGGAACTGGACCGCTGTACACCGGTGTTCATGTAGGCTTCGTTGTCGTAGCAGATGTAGAGCACATTGTGCCCACGCTCGAGCATGCCGGAAAGCGCCTGGAAACCGATGTCGAAGGTGCCACCGTCACCCGCGAAGGCAAGCACCTTGATGTCGCGGCCCTGCATCTTCAGCGCCGCCTCCATGCCTGCCGCCACGGCGCCGGTGTTTGCGAACAGGGAATGCAGCCAAGGCACCCGCCAGGCAGAATCCGGCCAGGCGGTGGTGAAGACTTCAAGGCAGCCGGTGGCGTTGGCAACCACCACGTCAGGCCCCGATTCTTCCAGGGTGAGCCGCGCCGCCAGGGCCTGTCCGCAGCCCTGGCAGGCCCGGTGACCTGCTTCCAGTCCCTGAAAGCGGGGCTGGGCCATGCGAAGATCGTGCAGAGTCTGTGGCGTCAAGGGGCGGCCTCCTGGCGAACTTGTGAATCGGCTGGCAGCAGTTCGGGCCGGAGGTCGATCGCGCTCATGCGCGGGTGCGGCTTCTTGATCGCCTCAAGCAGACGCGGATAGATCGCCAGTGGTACATCCCGGCCGCCCAGGCCTGCGGCGAAATTGTGGATCCGCGGAGGGCTGTCGGTGTCCGCAAGGGCCGAGCGCATTTCCGCCCCCACGATGCCGTCGGCGCCGGGTGCGATGGCCCGCTCCAGCACGATGAGGTCATGAAGCCCGGCACAGGCGGCGCGCAGGGCCTCCACCGGAAACGGACGGAGGCAGCGCAGATGCATGAGTTTCACCGGCGGCCCCGGAAACTGATCACGCGCATCCAGCAGCGTGCCGAACACAGAGCCCAATGTGAGGATGCCGATCTTCGCATCAGCGGGGCCGTCCACCCGCACAAGCGGCGCCTGTTCCCGACCACATGCGGCTGCCCAATCCCGGGCCGCTGCTACGATCTCCTTTTCAGCGGCGAGCAATGCCGCATGATGCAGGTGGCGCGCCTCGGTGAAATACTCCGGCGCAACGAGTGTTCCCATGGAAAGCGGAGCCAGCGGATCCAGGGCACGGGAGAAGTGGTAGGGCGGCAGGAAGCCGTCGACCATTTCCTGGTTCGGCAATTCCAGCGGCTCCAGGGTGTGGGTCAGGGTGAAGCCGTCCACGCACACCATCACCGGCAGTTCGCAGCGCTCGGTGATGCGAAAGGCCTGAATGGTCGCATCCACCGCCTCCTGGTTATCCGCGCAGTAAATCTGGATCCAACCCGCATCGCGCACGGCCATGGAATCTTGCTGATCATTCCAAATGGAAAGCGGCGCGGAAACCGCCCGGTTTGCGCAGGTGAGCACCAGGGGCACACGCAGCCCGGAGATGTTGAAGAGGACTTCGCTCATCAGCAGAATTCCCTGGGAGGCGCTGGCGGTGTAGGCGCGAGAGCCGGCGCAGGCCGCACCCAGCACTACCGAGGCGGCGGAAAATTCGCTTTCCACGCTCACGAGTTCGCAATGGAACTTGCCGTCTGCCACGAGTTTGGCGATGTGTTCGACGATGTGGGTCTGCGGCGTAATGGGATAGGCGGCCACCACCTGTGGTCGGCACAGAGCCACTGCGCGGGCGATGGCCTGAGAACCTTCAAGCGCTTGCCGCATGCACCAGCTCCTTCCATATGCCGCGTGGCGTGGCATCTGCCACCTGGCAGACCAGAGCAAGATTGTGGGCCAGTACTTCGCCCCCGAAGCGCTGCGCCAGGGCATCCTTGAGTCCGGCGACCGGCAACAGCTCCGTCAGGGTGAGAAAGGCGGCCAACAAGACCGTGTTGGGCATGGGACGACCAAGGGCTTCGAGCGAGAGACGGGTGGCGGGCAACGTATAGGTAGCCCGCCCGAAGGTGTCCGAAAGAGCCCGCGAATCGCGCTGGGAATTGATCATCACGCCCCCTCCAGACGCGAGGCCGGCGAGGGTGTCCGGCAGCACGACCAGGGTTTCGTCCTGGATGATGACGAAGGCAGGTTGAGCCACCTGACAACGGCGGCGGATGGGCGTCTCTGCAATGCGTACGAAAGCGGCCACCGGGGCTCCCCGGCGCTCCGCGCCGAAGGCGGGAAACGCCTGTGCAAAAAGCCCCTGGCCGATGGCGGCGGTGGCCAGCACATAGGCCGCCACTACATTGCCCTGTCCACCCCGTCCATGGATACGAATTTCGATCATGCCGCCTTCCTTGCCTAACCAAATCATGATGCCAACCCTCTTTTGAGGCTACGCCAACGTTTTTATCAACGCAAACTGGAAGGAAGGCATTCATATATATGCCTCTTAACCTTTCTCATCCACCAATCGGATGGGCCTATGGTCCATGCACGCATTGAGCAGGCGCAGGGGGATCTCCGCTTCCCGAAAGCGCCGGTTGAACCGGTAGACGAACTCGTTGAGCAATTTCTGCAGATACCGGCCGGAGACCCCGTGGAACGTGCCCAACAGGTAAGCCTTGAGATTGCCGATGGCGATGTGCACCCCAAGGCAACCATTCACCGGCCTGCTCCGGAGGTCTGAGGCGACCATCATGGTGCTGCGTCGCGGCCAGGACCCGTAGCGCCGCCAGGCCGTCAGTGCGGAGAGGCTGATGGGGAAGTTACGGCCCGCAATGGCTGATCGCACTATCAATATTTCAGCCATTATCAAAATGGCCACTTCCAATCCTGAATATCCGGTCGATCCACCCCAAATTCGTAGGCATGGTTCTTACAGGCGAATTGTTGATCAAGCAGTGCTTCTCGCACACCGGACCCCGTGTCGCAGAGGCGGGGTATCCAGTCAATGGCGTCAATGGCCAGGCTAAAACGATCCGTCTGATTCAGGATCGCGAGTTCCAGGGGGGTGCTGATATTGCCTTTCTCTT
>NZ_JBTRXV010000135.1:0-6651 GCF_054608695.1 Thiomonas sp. | reverse complement strand
CTCATCGCAGCCCTCAATGCGCCCTGTCGCGCAGGTGGACATGTGGTGCGCTTGGCGTCGAGCATCGGCATCAGCATCTATCCGGATGATGCCAACGACGTTGAAACGCTGATCGATCGTGCTGACGCGGCCATGTACCGTGCGAAATGGCAGCAGCACGGCAGCTATGTCTTCAGCGGCGATCCTTCGCTCGCCGAAGAAACATTGCACCAGCCGCGACTTGCCGCGCTGCAGCAGCCCGTGGCGCCTGGTGGGCTGACCTTGGACAAGCAGGAACGTCGGTATGCCGAATTGCGCGAGGCGAATGAACATCTCGTTCTCGCTGCCACCAGTGCCCAGGAGCTTCAGGAGGCGGCCGTGCAGGCACAGCGTCGTCAGGCCGAGTTCATCGCAGCCGTGGCGCAGGAGCTGCGCAATCCATTGGCACCCATTCGCATCGCAACGGCCATGCTGGGACGCGTTCGCTCGGATGAGCCACTGCTCCCCCGAGCGCAATCCATGATCGAGCAGCAGGTCGTCAACATCACGCGCCTGGTGTCTCGTCTGGATGATGTGTCGCAACTCCAATGCGGCAAGTTGATGATCCGGCCCCAAGTCGTGGACATGGTCAGCGTCGTTGACGCCGCGGTCAGCGCCTGCCGCCCCGCCATGGACGCGCGCCTGCAGCAGTTCAACGTCCACATGCCCTTGGGTTCGCACCGGATGACCGCGGATCCGGATCGCCTCGTGCAGATCCTCACCAACCTCATCGACAACGCCTCTAAATTTACGCCGGATGGCGGCGAGATCGATGTGTCGGTCTCGATGCACGACGATGACATCACTCTGACAGTATCGGACAACGGCTGCGGAATTGGCGCCTCCTCGTTGCGCAACATTTTCGAGCCCTTCGTGCAGGATCCTCTGTCCATCGGCCACAACGGCATGGGCATGGGCATCGGCATCGGGCTCACCGTGGTGCGCGCACTGGTCGAAGCGCATGGTGGGCGGGTTGTGGCGCGCAGTGCAGGTCGTGGGCAGGGCAGCCAGTTTGTCGTCACGCTTCCTCTCAAAGGACGCTCAAGCCCTCACCCAGACGAGGATGCCGGTGCGGGCAGTCAGGAGCCCGTGCAGTGACCTCCATCCAGCACACACACCTGCCGCATGGCGATCGGATGGCCGATGCTGGCGACCCGAGGACGAACAAGCTGCTGGCTGCATTGCCCGGCGCCGTGTTTCAGCGTTGGTTGCCGCAATTGGAGCAGGTGGAGATGCCGCTGGGCCAGGTGCTGTATGAGTCAGGCACGACGTTGAGCCACGCCTACTTCCCAACCACCGCGATCGTCTCGTCGTTGTATGTGTTGGAGACTGGCGCGTCGGCGGAAATCGCTGTCGTGGGCAACGAAGGCATTGTCGGCATCCCCCTGTTCATGGGCGGAGGCTCCACACCCAGCCGTGGGGTTGTGCAAAGCGCGGGAGAGGGCTTTCGGCTGAAAGCGCAAACACTGCAAGACGAGTTCACCAACACCAGTGCCGTCATGCGCTTGCTGCTGCTCTACACACAGGCGCTGATCACGCAAATGACGCAAACCGCCGTTTGCAACCGGCACCACGCGTTGGACCAGCAACTTTGCCGCTGGCTGCTCCTCAGCCTCGACCGGCTGCAGGGGAATCAACTGACGATGACGCAAGAACTGATTGCCAACATGCTGGGGGTGCGCCGGGAAGGCGTGACCGAGGCAGCTCTCAAGCTGCAAAGCGCGGGCTTGATCTCCTATTCGCGAGGACACATCACCGTGCTCGACCGCCCGGGCCTGGAACGACGCACTTGCGAGTGTTACGCCGTGGTCAAGAAGGAGTACGACCGATTGCTGCTGACAACGATGGCCGTATGAGCGTCCTGCGTCGAGCGGGCTGGAAATTCACCGCGTGCTGCGTGCTGTAGCGTACAGACTCGAATGGCGACGGCTGGCATCATCCTGACCTGGATGCTGACAAGTCTCCTCCCCTTTGATGGAGTCTGCATCTCTTAGGGCTCAATGCGTCCCCCACGCGGCGAGCCCTTCTTTTGTGCGTCAGCTTGGAATGGCCTGCGTCGGATCAGCGCACGCCACGCGCCAGCACGTTTTTGGAAGCTCGCATGGTTCAGTTCCTTGGTTCGACTCGGGGGTTGAGCGTGTTGCCAAATGAACCTGAAGTGAACCAACCTCGGCAGCACAAATAGAAAAAGGGCCTACAACTTTCGCTGTAAGCCCTTGAATAGACTGGTGCCGGGAGGGGGACTCGAACCCCCACGCTTTTAAGGGCGGCGGATTTTGAGTCCGCTGCGTCTACCAATTCCGCCATCCCGGCGAAACGCATGATTATTCCACAGTTCGCGGTCCGGGCCGGCCGTTGTCCTGCGTGAGCGGATGAGACGATGGTGTGCCTTGCGTGACGGCTGGTGCAGTGGCCGTGGATGGTTGCGCCAGTTGGCTGTAGCGCAGGCGCAGGCCGCCTTCGGGGCGGTTGTCGAGGGTGATCTGGCCTCCCAGGTTTTGCGCGATGTTGCGCATGATGGCCAGCCCCAGTCCACTGCCGGTGGTCTCGGCGGCGCGGTCCAGCCGCTCGAAAGGTTGGAAGGCGCGGTCCATGTCTTGCGCTGCGATGCCTGGGCCGGTGTCGGCAATGTCGATGTGCACCCAGGACCTGCCGTCACGCGCGCTTTCGGTGCTGAGCGCGAGGTCGACGCGCCCGCCCTCGGGGGTGTAGCGCAGGGCGTTGTCGAGACCATTGCGCAACAAGGTGTAGAGCTGGGTGGAATCGGCCAGGATGGGGGCGCCGTCCTGGCGTTCCAGGCCGAGGTCGATACGGCGCTGCTCGGCAAGCGGCATCAGGTCTTCGAGGACGTGGCGCACAACCTGGGCAGGATCGATGCGTTGCTGCGTGCTGGCTGGGCCGGTCTGCACCCGGGCCAGGCTCAGCAACTGCTCGACCACGGCACGGGTGCGCGTCAGGCCTTGCTGCAGGTTGTGCAGGCGGCTGCGGGTTGCGGTGGGCAGCGCGGTGTGGTCCAGGTTCTCGGCCTGCAGGGTCAAGGCAGCGATGGGGGTGCGAAGCTCGTGCGCGGCGTCGGCGACGAAGCGGCGTTCGCGTTCGAGCATGCTCGCCACCCGCGCCAGCAGGCTGTTGATGGAGGCGAGGAATGGGCGCAGCTCGAGCGGGACTTCGTCCAGCGGCAAGGGGTCGAGGCGATGGTCGTCGCGCGCGTCCACCAGGCTGGCGAGGCGGCGCACGGGCCGCAGCGCGCGGCGCACCACCCAGCTCACCAGCAGCACCAGCAAGGGCACCAGGGTCAGCATGGGCACGAGGGTGCGCAGGCCGCTGTCGACGGCAGCCTCGTTGCGCACGCTGGTGCGCTGGGCCACGGCGATATCCCCGCTCGAATCTTGCCGCACGAACACGCGCCAGGAATGCGCGCCGGCCTCGATGGTGTGCATGCCCGGCGTGAGCTTGCTCGGCAGCGCCAGTCCGTTCGCCAGCGTGTGTGTGCCGGATGTGCGCAGGCGCTCGATGATGAAGCGGGCGTCGCGGTCGGCGTCAGCGCCGTGGGGCTCGATCACGCTGCTCGGTTTCAGGCCGTAGCGGTGCACCAGGCTGGCGATCTGGCGCAGCTGCGCGTCCTGCAGCTCGTTCGCCTCCTGATAGCCGAAGATGTAGGACACCGCACCGGTGCTCAGTCCGGCGACGGCGACGATGATGGTCATCCACAGCCACAGGCGACGGCGCAAGGACTGTGCCGCCCAGTGGCGCAGCAGGGGGATGGGGTTCAGGCGCATCGGGTTGTGAAGTGGAGGCGGCGCTGGTCGGGCGCCGCTCAATCCGGTTGCCGTTCCGCCTGCGGGCCGGGCAGCGCCGGGCCTTCGCGGTCGACCATCCAGCCCACGCCGCGCACGTTCTTGATCGAGGTCTGACCAAGCTTCTTGCGAATGCCGTGAATGAGGAACTCCACCGCATTGCTCTCCACCTCTTCATTCCAGCCGTAGATGCGCTCCTCTAGTTCGCTGCGCGAGAGAATGGCGCCCGGGCGCAGCAGCAGCGCGTGCAGCAGCGCGTATTCGCGCGCCGAGAGGCGGGCGCTGGTGGTGCCAGCGTCGCTGTCGACGCTGGCCTCGCGCGTGGTCGGGTCCAGGCTCAGGCTGCCGTTGCTGAGCACCGGCTGGCCCTGGCCGCCTTTGCGCCGGGCCACGGCGCGCAGCCGCGCCAGAAGTTCACCCGACTCGAAGGGCTTGATGAGGTAATCGTCGGCGCCGAGGTCGAGGCCGCGAATGCGGTCGTCCACGCCATCACGGGCGGTGACGATGATGACCGGCAGATTGTTGCCGCCCTGGCGCAGCGCCTGCAGCACGCTCAGACCGTCGCGCTTGGGCAGCCCCAGGTCCAGCAGCATGGCCTCATAGGGCGTGGACTTGACGGCGGTCAGTGCCGATTCGCCGTCCAGCACCCAGTCCACCGCGTGGGCGGCGTCGCGCAGCGACTGCTGCGTGGCGGCGCCCAGCATGCGGTCGTCTTCAACCAGCAGGATGCGCATCGGTTGTCACCTCATCGATTGTTGTGGGGTCATTGTCTTCGCTGGCGAGGCTGCCGCCCAGCAGCTTGAACAACGCGGGCATGAGCAGCAGCACCAGCGGCAGTTGCACCGCCAAACCGGCGATGATGGCCACCGCCAGCGGCTGCTGCATGGCCGAGCCCTGGCCGATGGCCAGCGCCAGTGGCGCCAGCGTCAGCATGGCGGCCAGCGTGGTCATGGCAATGGGGCGCATGCGGTTGATGCCGGCCTGCACCAGCGCTGCGTCGAGCGAGATGTCGGGATGCGTTTGCTGCAGCTCCTGCACCTCGCTGAAGTAGAAGATGGCCACTTCGGTGACGATGCCCACGATCATGGTCATGCCCATCATCGCCGAAATATTGAGCTCGATGCCCGACACCCACAGCCCGACGAACACCGCCGGCAATGCCGCCAGCGGCATGGCGAGAATGGCGAGCGCCACCTTGAAACGCTCGTACAGGAACAGCAGGAGGAAGAACACCAGCAGCACCGCGGCCACCAGCACCTGCAGCAAACCCTTGAAGGCGATTTGCTGCTGCTTGTACAGGCCGCCGAGCTTGGTGTAGACCCCTTCGGGGTAATAGTTCGGGGCATCGATCACGCGTTTGACCGCCACGATCGTCGAGCCGAGGTCGCGTCCGCTGATGCGCGCCGTCACCGCCGCCATGCGCTTCAAGTTTTCGCGCGTGATCTCGGGCTGGCCGGTCAGAATGTTGATGCTGGCGACTTCGCTCAAGGCGAACACATGGCCGTCGGGCGCGCGCAGTGGAAGCGCGGCGATGTCTTCGGGCGTTTGGCGCAAGTCGGGCGCGTCCCACACCCGCACGCCCACCATTTTCGGCCCCTGCTCGATCTGCGTCGCCACGCTGCCGCCGATGAGCGCCGCCAGTTGCGCCTGCACCTGCTGCGCGTCCACACCCTGCAGCGCCATGCGCGTGGGGTCGAGGCGGATGTTGAGGGCGTCCCCGGCAGGTTTGATGCCGCTTTTCACATCGACGATGCCGGGAATCTTGGCGATGGCCGCTGAAGTCTTGTCGGCCAACTGCGCGAGTTGTTGCGGGTTGTCGTCGAAGATCTTGATCTCGACCGGCTGGGGCACGGCCGTCAGATCGCCGATCAGATCCTCCATGAGTTGGGCCATCTCGATCTTCAGCCCCGGCACCTGCATTTCGATGCGCTGCCGCACCGCTTCCATGACCTGATCGATGGGCTTGCGCGGCGGGGGTTTGAGGCGCACGAAGAAGTCGCCCTCATTCGCTTCGGTGATGCCCCCACCCAACTGCGCTCCGGTGCGTCGCGACCATGTTTGCACTTCCGGCGTCTGGCGCAAGATCGTCTCGACTTGCGTCAGCAGGCGGTTGGTTTCCGTCAAGGACGTTCCTGGCGGGCTGCGGTAGTCGAGAATAAAACCGCCCTCATCCATATGCGGCATGAAGCCGCTGCCGACGTGGTGATAGGCGATCCAGCCCACCAGCAGCAACGGCACCAGCCCCACCAGCAGCAAGGCCGGCCGGCGCAGCAATGCCGGCAGCAGGCGGCCGTAGCCGCGCTGGAAGGCCGACAGCAGCCGGCCATGCTCGCGCTGCTGCTCCTTTTCCACGTCGCGCCGGGTGATGAAGCGGTCGGCCAGCAGCGGCACCGCCAGCCACGAGACGAAAAAGGAAATGACCAAGGCTGCCGCCATGGTCAACGCCAGCGCCTTGAAGAAGGCGCCGGTCACGCCCGACAAAAAGGCCAGCGGCACGAAGATGATGACGGTGGAGGCGCTCGACCCGGCCAGCGGGCGGAAAAACTCCATTGCCGCGTGCATCACCCCGCTGTGCCGCGCCTGGCTCACGCCGGATTCGACCGCGCCGGGCGCGGCCAAGGAAACGCCGGGCCGCCCCAAGTTTCCTCGACCCCCTTGGGGGGCGGAGATGGCCAAGCCGTCTCCTGGGGGCGCACCCAGGCGGCGCACGATGTGCTCGCTCATGACGATGGCGTCGTCGATCACCAGCCCCACCGCAGCGGCCATGCCGCCCAGGGTCATGATGTTGAAGCTCATCCCCAGCGCATACAACAGCACCACGGTTGCGGCCAGCACC